>JBQDJW010000455.1:0-3374 GCA_052086425.1 Pseudoclavibacter sp.
GGGTTGGCGAGCGCGAGCCAGCGGCGGGGCGTGATGCCGTTGGTGACGTTGACGATGCGGTCGGGCTCGAGCTCGTCGAGGGCCGAGAACAGGGTCGTTCGTACGAGCTCGGAGTGCAGGGCCGAGACGCCGTTGACGCGGTGGCTCGTCCACGCCGCGAGCTCGCCCATCTTGACCTGCCCGTGGTGAATCAGGTGCACCTTGTCGGCCGCCGGACCGTAGAGCGAGTGGATCCGCGCATCGAGCATCTCGATGATCTGCAGGTGGCGAGGCAACAGCGAGCGCATGAGGTCGACCGACCAGTGCTCGAGCGCCTCGGGCAGCAGGGTGTGGTTGGTGTAGCCGAGCACGTCGATCGCGATGTCGGCAGCCTCGTCGAAGCCGAAGCCGAAGCCGTGCTCGTCGATGAGCAGGCGGATGAGCTCGGGGCCCGCGATCGCCGGGTGGGTGTCGTTCATCTGGATGGCGACGTGACCTGCGAGCTGCGTGAGGTCGTCGTGGCTTGCGAGATAGCGGGCGAGGAGGTCTTGTACCGAGGCGGAGGTGAAGAAGTACTCCTGCGACAGGCGCAGGCGCTTGCCGAGGTCGGTCTCGTCGGCGGGGTAGAGCACGCGGCTCAGCGTCTTTGCCCACGTTTCGGCGTCGGCGGCGCCGAAGAAGTCGCCCGCGTTGAAGCGGTCGAGGTCGATGAGGTCGGCATCGGCGGTGGCGGCCCAGAGCCGCAGCGTGTTCACCCACGCGCCGCCGTATCCGGCGACGGGGGTGTCGAAGGCGCCGGCCACGATCGACGAATCGGGGTGCCAGGTGTCGCCGTCGACGGATCCGCCGAAACTCACCCGGTAGGTGGAGGCCGGCTTCGCGAGGCTCCAGGGGGATCCGTCGCCGAGCCATTCGTCGGGATGCTCGACCTGGCGGCCGTCGTCGAAGGCCTGGCGGAAGAGGCCGCGCTCGTATCGCAGGCCGTATCCGAAGGCGGGCAGGCTGAGGGTCGCCATCGACTCGAGATAGCAGGCGGCAAGGCGGCCGAGACCGCCGTTGCCGAGCGCCGGATCCGGTTCGCCGGCAACGAGGTCGGCGAAGCTCACGCCGAGATCGGCGAGCGCGCTCTCCGCCTCGGCGCGCACACCGAGGTTGATGGCGGCGTCTTCGATGAGGCGGCCCGTGAGGAACTCCATCGACAGGTAGTAGACGCGCTTGCGATCTTCGGCGGTGGTGACGCGGTCGGAGGCGGCCCACGGATCCATCGCCAGATCGCGCAGCGTGAGCGACAGCGCGGTGCGCCAGTCTTCCTCGGTCGCGCGCTCCTCCTCGACGCCGAGCGAGTAGCGCAGGTGGCGCAGGATCGATGAGCGGATCTGGTCGGACATGGGCGCTCCCCGAGGTCACGTTTCTGCGGGCAGAGTGCCCGCTTGCGCCACATCGTAAACACGCTAAAAATCGGTCACGTTAACGAGAGATTGCCGGGAGGGAAGCGGATACCCTGGCTGAGTATGCGCTCCCCCCGCCAAACATGGATCGATGTGGTTCGTGGTCTGGCCGTCATCCTCGTGGTGCTGGTGCACGCGATGCAACGCACCGAACTGTTTACCGGCCACGAGTTCACCCGGCTCGAGACCCTGACGATCATCGTCACCCCGCTGCGCCTGCCCGCAATGTTCTTGCTGTCAGGGCTGTTTGTGACGCGTTCGCTCGCGAAGGGGCCATCGGCGTATGTGACGGGAAAGTTGCGGCGCATTGCATGGCCGTACCTGCTGTGGTCGGTTCTGCTGATCGCGTTCTTCTCGACGCTACTGCGCGTGACCGGCATCGGTTTCGGCTGGGAGGTGTTTTGGCGGATCTTCTACGACCCGATCGAACACCTCTGGTTCCTCGCCTATCTGCTGCTGTACTTCGGTATCGCGATGTTGCTGCGCTGGGTGCCGGCCCCGTACCTGCTGCTCGGCGTCATCGCGCTTTCGGCGGTGCCCGTCGAGGGGCAGTGGCTGAGGTTCTGGGCGAACGCGTCGTTCTTCTTTGCGGGCGTCATGCTGTCGGCCTACCGCGACAAGATCGTGCGTGGCTTCTGGGTGAGCGTTGCGATGTTCGTCGCGGCGCTCGCGCTGTCGGCCGCCCATGCCTTGCGCCTATTGCAGCTGCCTGAAGCGCCGTGGAATCTGCCAATCGTTCTGCTGTTCATCGTGGGCGCCGCCGGTATCACGAGCCCGATCGCGCGTTCGGTGTGGCTCGCGCCCGCCCGATACGTGGGCGTCGAGTCGATTGTGTTCTACATCGCGCACTGGCCGGTCGTCTCGTTCGTCGCGCAGTTCTGCGCGGAGAAGCAGGCGGATCCGTGGCTCGACTTCGCGGCGTCGCTCGCTGCGGGCCTGCTGGTGCCGTGGGTTCTTGCGGCGCTCGCCGCACGCTGGAAGCCCGCGTCGGCGCTGTTTGTCTGGCCGAGTATCACCACACGCAACGCCTGATGCGGCCCCGATACCAGCCATAGCGTTACCAATCAAGGGCCCGAACGCACTTCGCTTCTTCTCGTTAGCCTGTAGGCGATCACGTCACGTTCTATGGTGAAGGAGAAGCCCATGGCCTCGAATAGCACGAGCACGAAGAACAAGCGTCGCCCCGGGAAGGGTGCGAGCCTGACGAAGGAACAAAACGCCGAGCGGGGTTTCACGGCGTCGAAGACGCTGAGCCAGAACATGCAGAAGGTTCTGGTTGATCTCATCGAGTTGGCCTCGCAGGGTAAGCAGGCGCACTGGAATGTTGTGGGCCCGAACTTCCGCGATACGCACACTCAGCTTGACGAGGTGATCGCCGCCGCGCGCGAGTTCAGCGACTCGATCGCCGAGCGCATGCGCGCGCTACACGCCCTGCCCGATGGGCGCAGCGATACTGTCGCTGAGACGACGACGCTCCCCGAATTTCCGCAGGGTGAGCTGATGACGACCAATGTCATCGATCTCGTAACCGAGCGGCTCGAAGCGACGATCAGCACCTGCCGTGAGGTTCATGACGAGGTTGATGAAGAGGATCCGACGACGGCAGACATGCTCCACGCGATTCTCGAGTCGCTCGAGCAATTCGCCTGGATGGTGAGCGCCGAGAACCGTAAGCCCGCGGCTTAGGCGGCGCGCACGCTCAGCGCCTGCCAGCCCTCGGGGGCGCAGGTGTGGGCGTCTTCGATGCGATCGACCGTGACGGCCTTCGTTTCGGTCGATCGCGCGATGCCCACGAGGCGCGTGCGGTCGGTGGCGATCAGCTCGTAGCCCTCGGACAGTGCGCGTGCGACGTCGGCGTTGAACAGGTCGAGGCCGTCGCTGTCGGGAACGGCGAATTCGATGGTCGCCGTCGGGCGCAGCATGACGATATAGGGCACGCCTCGAGCC
>JBQDJW010000456.1:0-3371 GCA_052086425.1 Pseudoclavibacter sp.
CGGCAGGCGATGCCTGGCCGGCGCCGCTGGCGCCGTATGGCGAGCTGTAGTCGCTGGCGGGGGTTGCGGCGGGTGCGCCCGCCGAAGTCTGGCCCGGTGCGCTGGCGCCGTATGGCGAGCTGTAATCGGCTGCCGGGGTAGCGGCAGGCGATGCCTGGCCGGCGCCGCTGGCGCCGTATGGCGAGCTGTAGTCGCTGGCGGGGGTTGCGGCGGGTGCGCCCGCCGAAGTCTGGCCCGGTGCGCTGGCGCCGTATGGCGAGCTGTAATCGGCTGCCGGGGTAGCGGCAGGCGATGCCTGGCCGGCGCCGCTGGCGCCGTATGGCGAGCTGTAGTCGCTCGCCGGGGTAGCGGCCGGCGCGGCCGAAGTCTGGCCGGCGTCGGACGCGCCGTAGGGCGACGACGTCTGTCCTGACGTGGATGTCCCGTACGGCGACGCCGTCTCAGCGGCGGGGGCGGCGCTTGACTGCCCGTACGGCGACGAAGTCTGCCCGTATGGGGAAGCGGACGACTGGCCGTACGGCGACGCCGACGACTGGCCGTAAGGTGAAGGCTGCTCTGGGGTCGATGCGCCCTGATCGCTGCTCGGCTCCGGCGGCGTGCCGGGGGTCTGCGGGTCGGTCATGGTCAGCTCCTTCGGAAGTTCGCCGGGAGCATTCCGTTTTTCGCCCACGACGCTGGAGCGCGTCAGTCGCACTCGCCACCAGGATGCCATGATCGGTGGGGCGCGTCGCGCTCCGCGCCGGAATCGTCGCGCGGGGGTAGCATTGGCAGTCGAACCTCACGAGTGCCAACACTGCATCGCTGGGATGACGACGATCGACGAGGGAGGTGCCATGGCTTCCGAACGAAGCATCGAGGTGCTCCGCGTCATCGTCTCCGACTACATCCGCAATCGCGAGCCCGTCGGGTCGAAAACCATCGTCGATCGCCACGGATTCGACGTATCTGCCGCGACCATCCGCAACGACATGGCCGTTCTCGAAGAGGCGGAGCTGATCGTCGCCCCGCACACGTCGTCCGGGCGCATCCCGACCGATAAGGGATACCGGCTCTTCGTCGACCGCTTCGGCGACCTGCGCCCCCTCTCCGGCGCCCAACGCCGCGCGATCGAGTCGTTCCTCGAGGGCGCGAACGTGCTCGACGACGTTCTGACCCGGGCGGTGCGCGCGCTGTCGCAGCTGACGAACAGCGTCGCCGTCGCGCAGGTGCCCTCGATCGCGACCGCGATCATCCATCACGTCGAGTTCGTGCGGCTCGCCGAGCGACGTGTGCTGACCGTCGTCATCACCGACTCCGGCCGCGTCGAGCAGCGGATCGGCGAGGTAGCCGAGCCCGTCGACGACGAACTGCTCGCAAAGCTCCGCGAGCAGATCTCTGGACTTCTCGTCGGAACGACGGTGGCCGACGCGGCGGCCGCGCTCAGCGACGTCTCGCCGATCTTCGGCGAGCGAGACGCAGAGCTCGTCGCTCCGATCATCGTGAACCTGCTCGAGCAAGTGCTCGCGAATCGCCAGGAGCGGTTTATCATTGCGGGCGCCGCGAACCTCGCGAGAACCGAGCAGGACTTCCCCTCGACGATCCTGCCGGTGCTCGAGGCCATCGAAGAGCAGGTCGTCATGATCCGACTGTTCGGCGAGCTCAGCCAGGCGAGGCAGGTCTCGGTGCGAATCGGCCGAGAGCACACGCAGGAGGAGTTCGCCGAGACGGCCGTGCTCGGCACGGGATTCGT
This sequence comes from Pseudoclavibacter sp., assembly GCA_052086425.1. Classification (GTDB taxonomy): domain Bacteria; phylum Actinomycetota; class Actinomycetes; order Actinomycetales; family Microbacteriaceae; genus Pseudoclavibacter. The sequence continues at coordinate 1,730 of JBQDJW010000456.1, forward strand.
GAGCGACCACGGCAGGTCGGGGCTCGGGGTCATCGGCCCCACTCGCATGGACTATCAGCACAACATGGCCGCAGTTCGCGCGGTCGCCAGGTACCTCTCGAAGGCGCTGGGCGACGACGAGCACTGAGCCGCCGCACGTATGACCCGCGCTCGCGCGCGGGACGACCGAATAAAGGAGTGCCACTCGTGGCAGACCACTACGCGACGCTCGGCGTGAACCGCGACGCGTCGTCCGACGAGATCAAGAAGGCGTACCGGAAGCTCGCGCGCGAACTGCACCCGGACGTCAATCCGTCGCCGGATGCCGCCGAGCGATTCAAGGACGTCACGCACGCGTACGACACGCTCAGCGACCCGACGAGGCGCCAGCAGTACGACACCGGCGGCGGACAGAACGGCGGCGGCTTCGGTTTTGGCGACATCTTCGACACGTTCTTCGGCCAGGGGCAGGGCCAGCGCGGCCCGCGCTCGCGCGCCGAGCGCGGACAGGATGCGCTCGTGCGGATCGAGCTCGACCTCGACGAGGTGATGTTCGGCACGCACCGTGACCTCGAGGTCACGACGGCAGTCACGTGCCCGGACTGCACCGGAACCTGCTGCGCGCCAGGCACCTCGCCCGTCACGTGCTCGGCCTGCGGCGGCATCGGGTCGGTGCAGCGACAGGTGCGATCGATCCTCGGCATGGTCGTCACGTCGCAACCGTGCTCGCACTGCGAGGGCTACGGCTCGATCATCGAGCACCCGTGCGAGACGTGCCGCGGAAAGGGCCGCGTGCGCTCCGACGTGACGATCCCGGTCGACATCCCGTCCGGCGTCGACTCGGGCCTTCGCATCCACATGCCGGGGCAAGGTGAGGCCGGCCCCGGCGGCGGCGCCAACGGCGACCTCTACATCGAGATCCGTGTGCGGCCGCACGAGGCGTTCACGCGCGACGGGGACGACCTGCAGTGCGTGCTCGAGGTGTCGATGTTCGACGCCGTCGCGGGCGTGAACACCACCGTCGCGGCGCTCGACGGGGACGCCGACCTTGAGATCCCCGCCGGCGTCCAGTCCGGCGAGGTCCTCACCGTCCGGGGGCGCGGCATCACACGGCTCCGTTCGACGCAGCGCGGCGACCTCGACGTGCAGATCCAGGTCGTCACGCCGACGCGACTCGACGCGAGCGCGCGCAAGCTGCTCGACCAGCTCCGCGATCGCGTCGAGACGGCGCCGCCGACCCTCGCCCGCGAGCACGCGGGACTGTTCTCGCGCATCCGAGACCGCTTCAAGCGCTAGGCGCGGCATGGCCTGGCAATACCTCCGGCCCGAGTTGGATGCGGCGGTCGCGCCCGGCGACACGGTTGCGATCGAGGGTGATGAGGCGCGCCACGCCGCCGTCGTCTCGCGGGTGCGCGTCGGCGAGCGCATCCGCATCGTCGACGGGAGCGGTACGGCCGTCTGGGGGCCGGTGGTCGAGGCGAGCCGTGATCGTGTCGCGATCACGGTCGAGGCCGTTGCGCTCGAGCCAGAGCCGTCGCCAGAGGTCTGGCTGGTGCAGGCCCTCGCGAAGGGCGACCGCGACGAGCTCGCGATCCAGGCGGCGACCGAGCTCGGTGCCGCGGGGATCGTACCCTGGCAGGCGGCGCGGAGCGTGTCCCGCTGG
>JBQDJW010000457.1:0-3370 GCA_052086425.1 Pseudoclavibacter sp.
CATCACGAGGTGGCGCGCATGGTGCTCGACGCGCTCGGCGTGCCGAACGCGCTCGAGCCGATGGCGCCCGCCACGGCGCGGCCGGCGAGGTGGCGCGAGGCGCGGGTGCGTGACATGGTGTGGGCTCGCGAGCACCTCGTCCCGTGGGTCGTGCGGCGCATCCGGCACCAGTCGTCCGGCGATAACATCTCGGCGAAGCGCCCGTTCGCCGAGCCGCTGTTCCAGCCGCACGAGTTGGCCGAGCACCTCGGGGTGCCGCCCGAGCGAGTCGGCGCGGCCGAGGTCGTCTCGTCCCCCGAACAGATCGCCGATCCCGAGCGGGGGGACGCGCCGCCGCAGACTCCTCAGCCCTCCTCGTCGTCGGGCGAGTAGTCGACGCCAGGCACGACCACGTTGTTGCACGCGTACGGCAGCAGCTGCTGCATGAGGCGCGTGGCGTCGTCGATCTGGTCGCGGGTGCCGTCGAGCCAGACCGTGTCGAGCTCCACCTCGACGGTGCGCCGCTCGCACACCCAGCCCGCAATCACGAGGTCGCCGGGCGTCCCGAGCACGTAGCCCTCCCCCGTCGCTCCGACCGTGTTCTCGATCGGCTGCCCGCCCGAGTTGAACCACGAGCTGAGCTGATCCGCGCCTGCGGTGCCGTCGTCGCCCGCCGGTTGCTGCTCGATGCGCACGACGACGTGCCCGCTGATCCCGTTGACCTCGCACGTGAACGGGTCGTTCTCGAGGTCGGTCCACTCGCCGAGCTGCGTGACCGTGTAGCCCTCGCCGATGATGAGGTCGATCGTGCCGCGCGAAACGCCGTCGCACGCCCACGGTTCGGTGGGCTCCGCCGCGATCTCCCCCGCCGACAACGGCGAGCATGCGGCCAGCGTGACCGCGGCGGCGCCGACGGCGACGGCCGCGGCGAGCCGGTTCCGGGCGAGCCGGTTCCGGATGCGCCTGCCGAGGGTTCGCTTCGAGCCGTCCCTGTTCGACAGCCTTTCCCCCGGCACCTGAAGCACGGCGCCAATGCTAACGCGCACGCGGCGCTGCGCTGGCGGCGCACGGAAACGCTGCAATTGGAAGACGTACGCGCCGAACCAGAGGCGATGCAGCCGAGAAGCCGGGGCGAGATGGACGCAGCAGCGGTCGACGTGCCGGCTCTCGAGAATGCGCGGAGCGCCATCTCGAGGGCGCGCCGGAGAGGTCGCTGTCCGATTCGAGTGCTCCTGGCGCAGGAGAGCCCATATACGCGTCTTCTGCGTCAGGAGCACTGTGATCTGCCAGGACGGGCGGAAAGAAGCCCGAACGCCCCTACCGCGTCGCGTAGAACGCCACCGCCGTCGCGGCCGCGACATTCAGCGAGTCGACGCCCTCAACCATCGGGATCTTGACGCGCACGTCCACCTGTCTCGCCGTTCGCGGGTCGACGCCCGCCCCCTCGGTGCCGAAGACCATCGCGATGGCGGGCAGATCGCGAGCAACGAGTTCGTCGAGCGAGATCGCGTCGTCCGACAGTGTGAACGCCGCCGTGGTGTATCCGTCCGCCGTGAGGGTCGCGAGCAGTTCGGGCATCACGGGGCCCCTTGTCCACGGCACGGAGAAGATGTTGCCCATGCTCGTCTTCACCGAGCGCCGGTACAGCGGGTCGGCGCACGCGGGCGTGATGAGCATGCCGTCGATGCCGAGCGCCGCGGCGTTCCGGAAGGCGCTGCCGACGTTGGCGTGGTCGACCAAGTTCTCGAGGACCGCGACGCGCCGCCGACCTCGCGCGGCGGACCGGTCGCCCGCTCTCTCGTCGGCGTCGACCACCGGCCCATGTGCCGTCGGTTCTGCCTCGTGCGAATCGTCGCCCCTGATGCGCGCCAGCAGTTCCGCGGCCGACGGCAATTCGGGGCGCCGCATCGCAGCGAGCATGCCCCGGTGCACCGCGTAGCCGGTGACGCCCTCGGCCACGTCGTCGGGCACGACGTACACGGGTACGTCGATCGCCCCCGCGATCTCTTCGATGTCGCCGAGCCACTTCTCGGCCGTCAGGATCGACCGAGGCGTGTGGCCCGCGGCGAGCGCACGCCGCAGCACCTTCGATGACTCGGCCATGTAGAGCCCGGTCTCGGGTTCGATGCGGCGGCGCAGCGCGACGTCGGTGAGGTTCCGGTAGTCGGCGAGGCGCGGGTCGTCGTGGTCCGAGACGTGCACGATCTGCATGCCTCCAGTCTGGGACACCGCGGCGAGCCGACGAACCAGTCCCCCGAACCGCCGGGCCCGAGCCGCCGAACCCGTGCCCGTCCGCCGACCGGATGCGCGCCGTTCGCCCGTATCGAACCTGCGGACGTCGAGTGGCGTATCCGGGAATCGCAGACTCCCGGCGGCGTTGACGAAGACGCGTATCGTCGATGTGACGAACGCGGGCGGGAAGGGAACGACACGTGACTCCGGTCGAATCGATCAGCGGGGCGGACAAGGCACCCATGGTGGCGACGCCTGTCTCGGCCGCTGCATCGGTCGAGGACGCGGCGGACGCCATCGCGCGCGTCATCGGCGGACGCCGCGTCGCCGTGCTCACTGGCGCCGGGCTCTCCACCGACTCTGGCATCCCCGACTACCGCGGCGACGGCTCGAAGCCCCGCACCAACCCGATGACGGCGCAGCGATTCGTCGGTGACGAGGCCGCACGCAAGCGTTACTGGGCGGGCTCGGCCCTCGGGTGGCGCCGGATGCGCGACACGAGTCCGAACGCCGGTCACCTCGCGCTCGCGAGCCTCGAGCGCGCCGGCGTCGTCGCGGGCATCGCGACGCAGAACGTCGACTCGCTGCACGCAGCAGCCGGAACCGTCCGCCTGATCGAGCTGCACGGCCACCTGCGCACGGTGTCGTGCCTCGCCTGCGGCACGCCCGAGACGCGCGAGTCGCTCGACGCGCGCCTGCGCGCCCTCAACCCGTGGTTGCCGCGAGACCTCGACGAGGTTCCCCTCAACCCCGACGGCGACGCCGAGGTCGTTGGCGTCGACGGCATGGTCGTGCCCGCTTGCCTCGTGTGCGGCGGGATGCTCAAGCCCGACGTGGTCTTCTTCGGCGAGTTCGTGCGTCCCGAGAACCGTATGGCCGCCGAGGCGCTCGTCGACGACGCAGACGTGCTGCTGTCGGCCGGGTCGAGCCTCGCCGTCAACACGGGGCGCCGACTCATCCATCGCGCGCGCCGCGGGGGCAAGCCCGTCGCGATCATCAAGCGCGGTCCGACGGCAGCCGACCGCGAGGCCGACCTCCGCATCGAGGGGGGCACGAGCGAGGTGCTCTCGGTGCTCGCGGCCCGGCTCGGGGCGGGCGCCTAGCTGTAGTTCCCCGACACGTTGTGAACGGGTGACGTAGGAGCGAAGGCCTCCGAGAC
>JBQDJW010000458.1:0-3367 GCA_052086425.1 Pseudoclavibacter sp.
GGTGGCTCCTCGAACTCGGCCTGAAGAGCATGGTCGTCGACGAGGCGCACTTCATCAAGAACCTGCAGTCGCAGCGATCGCGCCTTGTCATGCAGCTCGCAGACCACGTGCGCACCTCCTCGCCCGATGCATCCCCTCTCATGATGGCGCTCACGGGTACCCCGCTGATCAACGACGTCGAGGACTTCAAGGCGATCTGGCAGTTCCTCGGCTGGCTCGAGGGCGACAAGCCGAGCCAGCTCCTGCTCGACCGGCTCGACGAGATCGGCCTCGTCCCATCTGACGCGGGCTTCCTCGCGGCGGCGCGCCAGACCGTCATCGACCTCGGCATCGTCCGAAGGCGAAAAGTCGACGTCGCGAGCGACCTTCCCGCGAAGCGGATCGTCGACATGCCCGTCGAACTCGACAACGATGAGGGCTCGTCGATCCGCGCGGCCGAGACGGCGCTCACGCGCCGACTCCTCGCCAGGTACCGCAGCCTGATCGCCGCGGCCGGTCTCGAGCCCGGCACGATCGACGCCGATCGCATCCGAATGATCGCCCGCTCAGAGGTCGAGGAATCGAAGTCGGTGTCGAAGGGCGAGAGCATCTTCGCCATGCAGCGTCGCCTCGGTGTCGCGAAGGCGGAGCTCGCGGCCGAGTACACGAGCCAGGTTGCCCGCTCCGCAGGCAAGGTCGTGCACTTCGCGAAGCACATCGAGGCGATGGACATCGCCGAACGCACGTTCGCCGACCAGGGGATCTCGTACGTCTCGATTCGCGGCGACCAGTCGAATATCGCCCGCCAGGCTGCGATCGACGGTTTCCAGAAGAATCCGAAGGTGCAGGTCGCCGTGTGCTCGCTGCTCGCCGCGGGCGTCGGACTGAACCTGCAGGCCGCGTCGGACGTCGTGCTCGCCGAGCTGAGCTGGACGGCGGCGGAGCAGACCCAGGCGATCGACCGCGTGCACCGCATCGGGCAGGACTGGCCCGTCACGGCGTGGCGCGTCGTCGCCTCGCAGACCCTCGATTCGCGGATCGCGGAGCTCATCGACGCCAAGGAGGGCCTCGCCGCCCGCGCCCTCGACGGTGCTGACGACGAGGTGCACTCGAGCGACTCGATTCAGGTCGACGTCATCGCGTCGATGCTCGAGGACGCGCTGCGCGCCCAGGGCTGAGCCCGCAAGGTCGGCCGAGCCTGGGGGCCAGGATGGGCGCTCGGGCTCGCGGCTCGAATATGCTGATGGATGCGCGGATCACCTCACCACCGACGCCTCTGGAGGCAGACCGGCATGTCCGATCAGGAAGTTTCACCAAGCCCCGCTATCGAGTACCGGATTGAGCGCGACTCGATCGGCGAGATGCAGATCCCGGCGAATGCGTATTGGGGCATCCACACGGCCAGGGCGGTGCAGAACTTCGCGATCTCGCGCCGAGCGATCAACGTCTACCCCGACCTCCTCATCGCCTACGCGCAGGTGAAGCAGGCTGCCGTGCGGGCGAACCTCGAACTCGGGGTGATCGACCCGGAACGGGCCGGGTACATCGATCGAGCGTGTCAGGACGTGATCGAGCGCCGATTGCACGATCAGTTCATCGTCGGTGTGATTCAGGGCGGGGCCGGCACGAGCACCAACATGAACGTCAACGAAGTGATCGCGAACCGCGCCCTCGAACTCGCCGGGCGGCCGTTCGGCGACTACGAGTACATCTCGGTCAACGACCACGTGAACCGCTCGCAGTCGACCAACGACACATATCCCTCTGCCGTCAAGCTCGGACTCGTGCTCTCGACCGAGCGACTCATCAACGAGTACGTGTTGCTGCGCGACTCCTTCCGGCAGAAGGGCATCGAGTTCCGCGACGTCCTCAAGGTCGGGCGAACGCAGTTGCAGGACGCGGTGCCCATGACCCTCGGGCAGGAGTTCCACGGTTTCGCGACGACCCTCGGCGAAGACATCGACCGGCTTCGCGACGTGCTGCCGCTGCTGCTCGAGCTGAACCTCGGCGCGACCGCGATCGGGACCGGTATCACTGCGGAACCGAACTACCGGCCCGCCGTGCTGCGGCACCTGCGCGCGATCACGGATCATGACGACCTCCAGATCGCCAGTGACCTCATCGAGGCCACGAGCGACACCGGGGTGTTCATGTCGCTCTCGAGCGTTATGAAGCGCACGGCCATGAAGCTCTCGAAGGTCTGCAACGACCTGCGTTTGCTCAGCTCTGGCCCCCAGGCCGGCTTCGGCGAGATCAACCTTCCCGCCAAGCAGGCCGGCAGCTCGATCATGCCTGGCAAGGTGAACCCGGTGATCCCCGAGGCGGTCAACCAGGTCGCGTACGTGATCGCAGGGTCGGACGTGACGGTCGCGATGGCATCCGAGTCCGGGCAACTGCAGCTCAATGCGTTCGAGCCCGTCATGATGCACTCGCTCATGCAGAACTCCACCTGGTTGCGCCGCGCCGCGCGCACGCTGCGCGTGAACTGCATCGACGGCATCACGGCGAACACCGAGCGCCTCGGTGAAATGGTCTCGACCTCCGTCGGCGTGGTCACCGCGCTCACCCCGTACATCGGCTACGCCGAGGCGGCATCGCTCGCGAAGGAGGCGCTCGCCGGAAAGCGCCGGGTCGCCGACCTCGTCGTCGAGCGGGGCCTGTTGACGCACGCCCAGATCACCGAGATCCTCGTGCCGCAGGAGCTCGCCGGGAGCCAGCCGACGACGAGCGCGATCAACCTCCTCACGCCGGAGGCGGTCGCCTCGATGGAATCGCAGCTCGATCGCGTCGACGAGCTCGACGGATTCTGAGCGGCAGCAACGCGCCGTTCGCCCGTGAGGCGAGTGATCGACCCGTGAACGAGGGCTGGGCCCCGGCACACGCCGGGGCCCAGCCCGCGTTCACGATCCGCCACCCAGGTAATCAGGATGCGCGGGAGTCGTCTTCTCCGTCGGCGGGCTCGAGCATGTGGTCCTCATCCGAGACGATCTCCGCGAGGGCCTGGTCGCGCAGGTCGCCCGCGCGCACGAGCCCCTCGGCCTGCGACGCGCGGCCGCGCTCGACCTGTTCCTCGACCCGCTTGCCGAGGTCGTCGATTCGTTCCTCGCTCCTGCGGCGCAGTTCGTCGCTGCGCGCGCGAAGCTCGTCCGCGGTGTGGGTCACGCGCGCGGAGAGGTCGTCGGCCCCCGTCGTGAATCGCTCGTAGAGGTCTGTCGCGGTGTCGGTCGCCGACTCGCCGAGGCGTCGCGCGCCGCCGCCGAATGCCGCCGCCGCGCGCATCGACGCGTCGCCCGCCTGCGCCGCGGCCCTGCGTCCGCGGTCGATGACGAGCGGCGTGGCCTCGTCGACGAGCTCCTGGGTCGCGGCGACGCCCTCGCGAAGCGAGTCG
>JBQDJW010000459.1:0-3366 GCA_052086425.1 Pseudoclavibacter sp.
CATCCTGTGCGTCGTCACGTCGCGTCTCGGCAACGTCAGCGATGTCAATCTCACTCCGCGGAAGACCGATTTCGACGACGCGTCGAAATCAGGTACCGTTGACGATCGTTGACCACGTTCATGGCCCGCAACGGCCTGCGGGCGGGTCTGAACCTGGAAATTTCTTGATAGGATTTTCCGTGGGGCCAAGCGCCGTGTCGATCCGCGTCCGGCGGTCGGCCCGCTGCCCCGAGCCATCCACGGCACACTGTGAACGCATGAAAGCGCAGTGCCGTGTTCGAGACAGGAGATCACTCTGTTTGCCTCAGCCCTGAACCTCCCAGTTTTCACTGCTGCGGCGCACGGAGATGACGGTACCTTCTCACCCCCGAGCCTTGATCACGAGTTCAACCTCCCGCTGATCCTGCACACGCTCTTCGGGATCCCGGACGGTCAGCCGTACGACCTCAACCGCATCATCCTCGTGCGCCTCATCGCGATCCTCGCGCTGGTGATCCTCTTCTGGCTTGCCTTCCGCAAACCGAAGCTCGTCCCCGGCAAGATGCAGTCGCTCGGCGAGCTGGGCATCGGCTTCGTGAAGTCGAACATCGTCGACGGCATCCTCGGCGAGCGCCTCGGCAAGAAATACCTGCCGCTGCTGGCGGCGCTCTTCTTCGGCATCCTCTTCATGAACATCACGGGCATCATCCCCGTGCTGAACATCGCGGGGACCTCGACGATCGCGATGCCGATCGTCCTCGCGCTCGTGAGTTATGTCGCTTTCATCTACGCGGGCTTCCGTGAGGCGGGAGCCGGAACGTTCTTCCGCAACGCGCTCTTCCCGCCAGGCGTGCCGTGGCCGATGTACATCCTGCTCACGCCCATCGAGCTCATCAACATCTTCATCGTGCGGCCGGTCTCGCTCGCCCTCCGTCTCTTCCTGAACATGATGGTCGGCCACCTGCTGCTCGTACTCTGCTTCGGGGCGACGCACTTCTTCGTGTTCACTCTCGGCGGCGCCGAGACGCTCTTCGGCATCCCGACTCTGCTCGGCGGATTCGTCATGACGCTCGTCGAACTCCTTGCGGCCGCGCTGCAGGCGTTCGTTTTCACGCTCCTGACCTCGGTCTACATCCAGCAGGCCGCCGCCAAGTCCCACTAGACCCGCACCGACTCCTGACGAAGCACCCGCTTCACCAACCCCACGAGAGGAAACCCCTGTGGACACCACCACGCTCGCCGAGATCTCCGGCAACATCGCGACCGTCGGCTACGGCCTCGCTGCTATCGGCCCCGGCATCGGCATCGGTATCGTCGCCGGCAAGACCGTCGAGGCGATGGCGCGTCAGCCCGAGATGGCAGGTCGCCTCCAGGTGACGATGTTCCTCGGCATCGCCTTCACCGAGCTGCTCGCCTTCATCGGCGTCGCCACGTTCTTCATCTTCCAGTAAGGCACGAGCACATGATCAGCAACGCAGTCGCATCGGCGGAAGAGGGCGGTTTCAACGTCCTGGTTCCGCCCCTGTACGACATCGTCTGGTCTGTCGTCGTCTTCATCGTCATCGCGTTCTTCTTCTGGAAGTTCGTGATTCCGATGTTCACCAAGGTGATCTCGGAGCGCGAAGAGAAGATCGAGGGCGGTCTCAGGAAGGCCGAGCAGGCCCAGGCAGAAGCCGCGAATAAGCAGGCCGAGCACGAGGTACTCCTCAAGGAGGCCCGTGCCGAGGCTGCGCAGATCCGCGAGCAGGCACGCGTCGAGGCCGACGTCATCCGCACCGAGAAGAAGGCCGAGCTCCAGGGGGAGCTCGACCGGCAGACGGCGACGGCGAAGGCCCAGATCGAGGCCGAACGCCAGGCGGCAGTGGTTTCACTCCGCTCGGAGGTCGGATCGCTCGCGGTCGGGCTCGCATCGGGCGTCGTCGGCGAGAGCCTCAAGGATGACCAGCGGGCGAACGCGCTCGTCGACCGGTTCCTCGCCGACCTCGACAGCGACCAGAAGGCAGGAACGCAGTTCTAATGGGCAGCGCTACCAAGCACGCACTCCGCACCCTCCGGGGTGAGATCGACCGTACCGCGGGTGCGTCGCTCGAAACCGGTTCGGCGCTCTTCGACGCGGTCGACGTCGTCGTTCAGCACTCGCAGCTTCGTCAGGCGCTCGCCGACGCGAGCGGGGAGGCGGCGGGAAAGCGCGACGTCGTTCAGCGCGTCTTCGGCGCGCGGTACGACGCTCGCGTCGTCGATCTGCTGTCGTCCGCCTCCTCGCAGCGGTGGTCGAACGAATCGGAGTTCGCGCTCGGTCTGCAGGAGCTCGCGGTCCGCGCCGTCAGTCAGTTCTCGGGGGAGCACGACCTCATCGGTCAGGAGCTGCAGGGTTTCCTCGATGTGGTCATGTCGAACCCGGAGCTCGAGCTCACCCTCGGCTCGAAGCTCAGCGATCCGGAGGGGAAGCGTCGCGTGCTCGATCGCGTCTTCGGGGCCCGTCTCAGCCCTGCGACGCTGACGATCCTGCGTCATCTCGTTTCACTGCCGGCAGGGCGTCGGACGCGCCGACTCGTGAACTGGGCGCAGGACCTCGTCGCCGACCAGGCACGACGCCAAGTCGCGACGGTCATCGTCGCGAAGCCGATCGACGAGGCGCAGCTGTCGCGCCTGCAGGGCGGGCTCGCTCGTCACTTCGGTCGGCCGGTTTCGATCGCCCAGGTGGTCGACCCCGCCGTCATCGGCGGGCTGCGCGTCGAGTTCGGTGATGACGTCATCGACGACACGGTGCAGTCGAAGCTCGGTCACCTCCGCCGCAAATTCGCCTAATCGACTCCGAGTCGACGCGACTCCAGAACCTTCAGGGGCCACGCCCCGCTGACCTAGGGAAGAACATGTCAGAACTCACCATCAACCCGGATGAGATCCGCAGCGCGCTGCAGGACTTCGCCGCGACCTATCGCCCGCAGGAGACCACGGCCACCGAGGTCGGCCGCGTCGTCGATGCTTCGGACGGCATCGCGCACGTCGAGGGTCTTCCGAGCGTGATGGCGAACGAGCTCCTCCGCTTCGCGGACGGCACGCTCGGGCTCGCGCAGAACCTCGATGAGAACGAGATCGGTACCGTCGTTCTCGGTGAGTTCACCGGCATCGTCGAGGGCATGGAGGTGCACCGCACCGGCGAGGTTCTCTCGGTCGCGGTCGGCGAGGGCTACCTCGGCCGCGTCGTCGACTCCCTCGGCAACCCGATCGACGGCCTCGGAGAGATCGAGACGGAAGGGCGCCGCGCGCTCGAGCTTCAGGCTCCCGGCGTGATGCAGCGCAAGAGCGTTCACGAGCCCCTCGAGACCGGCATCAAGGCCATCGACGCCATGATCCCCGTCGGTCGCGGTCAGCGCCAGCTCATCA
>JBQDJW010000460.1:0-3362 GCA_052086425.1 Pseudoclavibacter sp.
GCCGGGATGCTCGACGCGAGTTCGCGGGAGGGTTCGGGCAACGAGCCCGCGCGGTCTGCGTAGCGCTCCGCGGCGGTCGGCTCCCCCGGCACGCGCAAAGGCCCGCTCGGTACTCCGTGCGGGCCTTCGTGGGCTCAACTGTAGGCGACGCCAGATGTGCGGTCGGTGAATCGTTACGCAAAGGGTCCTGAGAACCCTCGCCCGCTGAGCACTCCCCTGCGACGAGCTCGCCGAGCACACCCGCTCGCCGAGCACACCTGCGCGCCGAGCCTCCGGCTAGCCGCGGCGTCGCTCGATCGCCGCGAGCCCGCGGTTGATGCGCGCCGCCCACGCGGGCCCCTCGTAGAGGAACGCCGTGTACCCCTGCACGAGCGTCGCGCCCGCGTCGAGCCGCTCGCGCACGTCATCGGCAGTCTCGACGCCGCCGACCGAGATGAGGCACAACTCGCTCGGGAGCACCTCGCGCGCGACGCGCAGCACCTCGAGCGACCGGGTACGCATCGGCGCCCCCGACATTCCGCCGGGGCCGTAGGCTTCGACGATGCGCGCGGGGGTGCGCAGCCCGTCGCGCGAGATCGTCGTGTTCGTCGCGATGAGTCCCGCGAGCCCGACGCGCGCCGCGAGCGACGCGATGCGTCGGATCTCGTCGTCCGAGAGGTCCGGCGCGATCTTGACGAGGAGCGGAACGTCGCCGGCAGCCTCACGGGTGTCGCGCAGGATGGGCTCGAGTGCGTCGAGCTCCTGCAGACCGCGAAGCCCCGGAGTGTTCGGCGACGAGACATTCACGACGAGGTAGTCGGCGACGTCGCGAACGGCGAGCGCCGCCGCGACGTAGTCGTCCGCGGCGTCCTCGGCCGGGGTGACCTTGTTCTTGCCGATGTTGACGCCGACGACGATGCGCGAACCGTCTGGCGCTCCCTCCGCGCCGGCCGCGGCGCCCGAGGCTCCGCGGCGCGCGAGCGCCGCGGCCGCCTGCGCGGCGCCGAGATTGTTGAAGCCCATGCGGTTGATGAGGCCTCGGTCGTCGACCAGCCGATACAGACGGGGGCGCGGGTTGCCCGGCTGCGGCTTCGGCGTCACGGTGCCGACCTCGACGTGGCCGAAGCCCAGCGCCTCGAGCCCGTCGGCGTAGTGCGCGTCTTTATCGAAGCCGGCGGCGACGCCGAACGGGCTCGGGAAGGTCATGCCGAGAGCCTCGGTTCGCAGGGCGGGATGCGGGGCCGTTGCGCGACCGACGATGGATGCGAGCGGAGCCGCCCCGAGCATCCGGATGACCGTGGCGGCCATGCCGTGCGCCCGCTCGGAATCGAGGCGGCGAAGGACCAGCCGGAACAGCAGGGGGTACACGGTCACTCCTCGTCGTCGAGCTTCTCGCCGCCGTGGCGCGAGGTCACGCCGTCGGTGCGGAGGCTCTCGATGGCGCGCTCGAAGTCTTCGAGTCCGGCGAACGACTGGTAGACCGACGCGAAGCGCAAGTAGGCGACCTCGTCGAGCTCGCGAAGCGGCGGCAGGATCGCGAGGCCGATGTCGCCTGCCTCGATCTGCGAAACGCCGGTCGCACGCACCGCCTCCTCGACGCGCTGCGCGAGCATGCCGAGGTCGGCGTCGGTCACGGGGCGTCCCTGACACGCCTTGCGCACGCCCAAGACGATCTTCTCGCGCGAGAACGGCTCGACGATGCCGGTGCGCTTGACGACGTTGAGGCTCGCCGACTCGGTCGTCGTGAATCGCCGCCCGCACTCGGGGCACTGGCGGCGGCGGCGCACGGCGTTGCCGTCATCGCTCGTGCGCGAGTCGACGACACGGGAGTCAGGGTGTCGGCAGAACGGGCAGTGCATCAGTTCCCGCGCGCCTCTGCCGCTTCGCCGTGCGCCGGCAGGTCCTCCGCCGTCGCGAGGGCGACGATCTGCGGCGTGACCTCGGCGAGCGCCCTGGCGTCGTAGCGGATGAGCTGCTGCGCACGCAGGAAGGTATGCGCGCCGAGGCCCGAGGTGTGGGCCGACTGCCCGCCGGTCGGCAGCACGTGATTCGACCCGGCGACGTAGTCGCCGAGGCTGACGGGCGAGCTGCTCCCGATGAAGATCGCGCCGGCGTTGGTGATGCCGCCGAGCAGCGCCTCGTCGTCGGCGGTCTGCAGCTCGAGGTGCTCTGGCCCGTACGCGTTCGAGACGAGGGCCGCCTGGCCGAGGTCGTCGACCCGCACGACGGCCGATTGCGGGCCGCCGAGTGCGACCCGGATGCGCTCCGCGTGCTTCGTGGCGTCCGCGCGCCTGGCGGTGGCGTCGACGACCTCGGCGACCCACGCATCCGGTGCCGTCGTGACGAGTACCGACGCGGCCATCTCGTCGTGCTCGGCCTGGCTGACGAGGTCGCTCGCGACGACCTCGGCGTCTGCCGTCTCGTCGGCGATCACGAGGATCTCGGTCGGGCCGGCCTCGGCGTCGATGCCGACGACCGCCTGCACGAGGCGCTTCGCGGCCGCCACGTAGACGTTGCCCGGCCCCGTGATGACGTTCACGGGCGCGAGCCCGATGCTCTCAACCCCGTAGGCGAACGCGCCGATCGCGCCGGCGCCGCCCATCGCGTAGACCTCGTCGACGCCGAGAAGCGCGGCCGCCGCGAGGATGGTCGGGTGCACGGCACCCGCGAACTCGCGCTGCGGCGGCGAGGCGATCGCGATCGACGGCACGCCTGCAGCCTGGGCCGCGACCGCGTTCATCACGACGCTCGACGGGTACACGGCTTTGCCGCCTGGCACGTAGAGCCCGACGCGATCGACCGGCTGCCAGCGCTGCTCGACAACGGCGCCGGGGGCGAGCGTTGTCGTCACTGGCGGCGGCACCTGGGCGGCCGACCCCTGGCGCACGCGCGCGATCATCGTCTCGAGCGCGTCGCGGACCGACGGATCGAGCCCATCGAGGGCCGAGGAAAGTTCAGCCGCGCCGACGCGGACGGACGACGGTTCTCCCCCGTCGAAGCGGTCGGCCTGCTCGCGCAATGCCGCCTCGCCCCGGGCGCGCACGTCGTCGACGAGCTCGCCGGCCGCGGCCATGGCGACCGAGACGTCGACGGCCGGGCGCGGGAGCGCTGCGGCCAATTCGCCGGGCTCGGGGAAGGTGCGACGAAGGTCGATGGTGCGCAGCATGATGCACCAATGGTAGCCGGATGCGCACGGCGCCCGAACCGTGCCCTCGCCCGTCCGCGGAGCAACGCGGAGGCGCCTACGTGACGGCGCCCGGCCCGAGCAGCGTGAGCAGTTCGCCCGCCAGATCGGCCCCGCCGTGCACGCGGTGCGGCAGCTCGAACGTGCGGATTGAACTGGCCGTGTGCAGGCGCAGCCGCACGTCGTTCTCGCCCGGATG
>JBQDJW010000461.1:0-3355 GCA_052086425.1 Pseudoclavibacter sp.
CCGCACGCCGAAAGAGCCGAGTCGCGCGCAACGTCCGACCGGCCTGCGCGACCGGACGCATCGCGACGACGCACCGACGCCGCTCGTGATCCACACCCTGGCCGACGCGGCCGCATAGCACCAGGCGCTCCTTCCGCCGCAGCCCCCGTCGGCGCACGCACAATCCTGAGAAAGGAGAACGACATGAAGCGCATCCTCATCGGATCGGCCGTCCTCGCGACGATCGGCGCCGTCGTCGGCATCGTCGTCCGACGCAATCGCGCCACTCCTCCAGCCGGTTGCTCCGGCCTCCTGACAGATCGCAGGGCTCCTGACGCAGCAGACGCGTATATCGCGTCTCCTGCGTCAGGAGCCCTCGAATCGGTCACCATCCCTCGCGAACACGGCAGAGCGCCCGAGTGCACGTCGCACTCGGGCGCTTCGTCTGCGTGTCGTCGAGGTTGATCTACCGGCATCGATGCCTGGCGGCGATAGCATCCTCGACATGTCCGAGAAGCGGGAGCGCAAGGCGTTCAACAGGAGACATGCTTCTGAGGTTCTTGAGATCGTCGTTCTCACCGGCAAGCACACGGGTGGGGCAGAGAAGACGGGCCGTGACGTTCTCTGGATGCCCTCGGCGGACGTGCTCGCCTACGTTGACGAAGCCGGCTCCGCCGTCGTCGAAGCGGCCCAGCTCTCGTGGCTCGCCACGCAGGAGCAGCGGGGGTCGTGGATCCACGACCTTGAGCCGCTGACGCAGTACGTGGTTCGAGTCCGCAGAGCCATCACCGACCCGGTCGATCAAGCGAAGCATGGTGTCTCCACGCCGAACATGTCGCACAACTTCGCGCTCGACGAGGTGATCGAGCGCAACGTTCACGAGCCCGCGCTCGATGAATGGTTGGGCCGCTGGCTTCAGCCCGTCGGCATCTCCACCGATGTCGGCGACTTCGAGCTGGAACGTTCCATCGGCGTGTTCTCCGGACGTGTCCTCTGCGCCGGCAGTGAGGTGACGGTGATGCTCGCGATCGATGAAGACTCGATCGAGGGCGCGGAAACATGTCGGGGAGCGCTCTCCCGGCTCGTCGAGCTCGTCGCGGCGATGCCCGACGTCGACGCCCGCAGGCGTGCGTTCGCCGCATCGAAGCTCACCGACGTGGCCAACGACTGGCAACACGACGACGAGAACCTACCCGCACCCGAACCGATCACGGCCGAGGCATTCGCCCAGCGAATCCGCCTGAAGAACATGACCATCGCCGCAAACGGCTCGGCGACGACGTACTACGACGACGACGACGACGACGACGGGCGGTTCCGGGGCCACATGATCCTCGTCGGGGAGGCTCCCGACGGAACACTCGCCGACGCCGACATTGCTGGTTGAGAGCAACAGGCATCATTGCTCCGAATTCACGCGTCGATGGCGAGAAACCAGACGAGGAACGACTCGAAGTCGGGCCAGTCGGGGCTCTTGTCTCCTCGTTGCGCCGCGACGAGCGGCACGCCCTCGACGACCTCGTGCACGCCGCCCGTAGACCTGTCGTAGAACCAGCCGCCTCCGCCCTCGACGGGCCCGAGCGGCAGGTACGTGTCGGGCAGCCCCATCGCCGAAACGGTTCGGGCGCTCGACTCGAGATAGCCGGAGTTGTGGATCGCCCACACGATCTCGTCGATCTCACCACCGCGTGCGCCAACGATCGTCGGTTCGGGGCAGTGGGAATAGAACTCGGCGAATGCCGAGTCGCGAGCGATGCCGAGGCGTTCGAGCTCGTCGATGCCGGCCGGCTCGGGATCGTACAGCTCCTCCTCGATGAGTCGCTCCCGCGTCCGTTCACTCAGCATGTCCACTCCTTCGACCCATCGACGAAAACAGCACACTGCACAGGCACGAACTGCGGGTGAACGCGTGTGGCCGCGCGTCGGAGCCCTCGTCGGCATCGTCGTCCGCCGCAACCGCACCGCCTGATCCCGGACGTATCGACCTGGCCCACTCGACCCGGGCCCAATCGACCCGGGCTACCCGCCACGACCATCACCTCCCCGCCGCTTGACCCCGGCACCTGGCAGCTCTCGGCGCAGCAGGCGCGTATATCGCGCCTCCTGCGTCAGGAGCACTCGAATCGGTCACCATCCCTTGCGAACTTTGCACGGCGCCCGAGTGCACGTCGCACCCGGGCGCTCCGCGCGTGCGCCGCCGCGCCGGACGCCGCCGGGCCGAGTGGCAATCTCGTTGAGATGCTGTGGAATGGCGAACACGAGCCAGGATGAACGCCATTCAAATGACGCAGTCCGGAATGTGAAAAACATATCAATGTAGAACAATGTCATCAATGGGCAGAGCTAGCCAAACTTCCCATTGCGGACGAGATATCATTGAGAGAGCCTGTTTTCGACCGCGAGCTTCGCTCATGAAAGACGAATCTGACATGGAGATACACATGAACAAGTCGAAAGCAAAGACGGTAACTGCGTGCATTATCGGAACATTCGCGCTGATTGCAGCACCCGCAGCGCCGGCCGTGGCGGCGACACCTGACACATACAGTGAGTTCCGTGCCGGACTGGAGTATCTCGGCATCGACGCCTTCGTACAGGACGAATTGGTTGACCGCCTGACGGCCGGAGAACTCATCGACAGTCTCGATCCGGCCGCGGCTGCAATATCAACTGAAAGCACCACCCTCACTGAATCGACGCCTTTCGGTGACGAAGGAGACAACGCCGAAGTCTCATACTACGAGGACGGCTCCGTCAGTGTCATCGCTGTTGAGGATGGCCTTGAGGTCCAGGACGGCGAGATCGCACCTGCCGATGTCAACAACTGCTCGGTCTCGGGCGGAGGCCCCACCACGGTCTACAGCGGCTGTAGTGTGACCGCGTGGTGGGGAACAGTCCAGATCGGCTTCAACGTGAGCTTCCAACTCGTGGCTGGCGGGAACGACCTGATCACCGCGACCGGCGACACGACTCAACAGTGTGTGTATCCGACCACATGCAGCGTTCCCGTCACCCAGATCCATCGTGCTCAAGAGGCAGGTGCAGGCAGTCCGGCGCATGCGCGAGCAGTGTCCGGAGTCACGTCCCCGGTGTCCTCTTGGACCGTGTGGGTCGGCATCAATGTCGGACAGGACACCTACAGCTCCGTTTCGTCCTAATCGGCGAACCCACGGCTAGCGCGCGTGCCCCCAAGTAAATACACTTGGGGGCGTGTGCTGTTGGAAGAATCGAGGCACTGATGTCAGTACGAAATATCTTGGCAAATGAATTTGAAGCGATATTGCCCATCGAGACGACCATCATGGTCACACTGCTTGGACTCATACTGGCGGCATCCACCATCGTGGCACTGATCGCAGTGATTCGTGACAATCAG
>JBQDJW010000462.1:0-3353 GCA_052086425.1 Pseudoclavibacter sp.
AGTTTGAGGTCGAGGTCAAGGTCGACGGTGAACCGGTGATGGTGCCGTTCGCCTGGCCGGCCGCGACGCGCGACTGGTGGTCGATGCTGGACTATCACCCGTTGAAAGGTGAGTTCACGGAGCTCGACTGGTCTTACCTGCTGGATACGGCGCGCATTCATGCCGCGTTCTGGGGCGGGTCGATGACGCAGGCTGCTGAGCTGCGTCTTCGTGAGGCGAAGTACGGGTTCACTCCGGAGGATCGCGCGCGTCTGCGGCTGCAGTTCGCGCAGGCGACGACTGCGGAGGTTGATGCCGGTACGAAGGTTGTTTCTTCCCGCGATCGGATGCGGGGTGTGAATCGTCGGGAGGCGTAATGCCTTGGGTTCCTCAGTACGAGGGCGATTTTCCCACGTTGGGGTGGTCGGTCTCAGATCAGATGGCCGAGTTCCTTGGACGCCCGGATGCTGGCGATGAGGACACGTTCGAGCCGTTTGTTCTGACTGCTGAGCAGCAGGACTTCCTGAACGAGCTCTACCGGCTGGATCCGGCGACGGGTAAGCGCGTGGTGCACCGGTCGGTGCTGTCGCGTCCTCGAGGATGGGGCAAGTCCCCGTTTGTTGGCGCGATCATGATCGCTGAGGGCATGTTCGATGTGCTGTTCGACGGGTGGGATGCCGAGGGGCAGCCGGTCGGGAAGCCGTGGTCGACGGTGCGAACTCCGTATGTGGCGATCGCTGCTGTCACTGAGGAGCAGACGAAGAACACGTGGGATCCGCTGCTCGAGATGCTTCGCAACGGGTCTGCGGTAGATGAGTTCGACTGCGAGCCGATGGATTCTTTCGTGAGTCTGCGGCGCGGACGAATGGTTCCGATCACGTCGTCGGCTACGTCGATCAAGGGATTCAAGGCCGTTGCCGCGTCGATGGATCAGACCGAAACGTGGGTGAAGTCGAACAGTGGCGTGAAGCTCGCTCAGACGCTTCGCAATAATGCGACGAAGCTGGGTGGCGTGACGATCGAGACGCCGAATGCGTACACGATCGGTGAGCGGTCTGTCGCTGAGGAGTCGTTTGCCTTCTGGGATCTGATCCAGTCGGGCAAGCATGAAGCGCTCGAGGATGTGCGGTCGATCTTTTTCGATCACAGGCCGGCGCCTGCCGATACCGACATCGCGGATCAGGAGTCTCTCGTCCATGGCCTGCGGGTCGCGTATGGAGACGCTTCGGCGCACGCTGACGGGTGCTTGTTGCACGACCCGCCGTGTGAGCCGGGCTGGTCGGACGTGCACCGCATCGCGCTCGACTTCCTAGACACTTCCAATGACCCGGCGTCGATGCGGGCGGACTTCCTGAACCAGATTGATTCTGCGAAGGACGCGTTCGTGACGGACCCGGAGCTTCGGGCGATCATTCCGGCCGAGGATGTCGAGATTTCGAAGGTGGAGCCGGTGACGCTCGGGTTTGACGGGTCTGAGGGTCGCAAGCGCGGTGTCGCGGACTCGACGGTCCTTGTCGGGTACTCGGTAACACAACGCCACCTGTTCAAGATTGGCCTCTGGGAGCAGCCTGAGGGGCCGAAGGGCGAGGGGTGGCGACCGCCGAAGCTCGAGATCGAGCAGGCTGTCGCACAAGCGTTCAAGGACTACAACGTGGTCGGTTTCTACGCTGACCCGTCTGCCGGATGGGCGGGCGAGGTGAAGCAGTGGGAAGCGATGTACGCGAAACGGTTGAAGGTGAAGATGTCTATCGCTGAGCCGATCCGTTGGATGCAGAAGAACGTCACGCGCACGTGCGAGGTGTTCGCGCAGATGTATTCGGCGATCGCGGGCCTCGAGATGACTTTCGACGGCCACCCGGACATGATCCGGCACTTCCTGAATGCGCGTCGTGATCCGCGCCGGGCCGGGTGGGTACTGAAGAAGCCTGACGACGATCTTGACTTCTCGAAGATTGACCTCACGTGGGGCGCGGCGTTCGCGTATGCGGCGGGGCTGGACGCTGTTGGTAAGGGCTTGACGAGCGGAACCCGTACGCGGGGGCCACGACGAATTAGATGAAACGGGGGCTGGTGATATGACGCCTGCTGAGCAACTGCCGGTCCTCCTGTCCGCTCTTGCGGATCGTATGCCGCGAATCAAGATGAATCGGCGCTACGCAGACGGCGATGCGCCGCTTCCTGAGATGGGCGCGAACCTGCGCGAGTCGTGGGAGGCGTTCCAGAAGAAGTCTCGGACGAACCTCGGCGGACGCACCTGCGAATCGCTTGCGGGGCGGATTGTCCCGATGGCGGTTCGTGTGGGGTCGAACAACGGGCCTGCGGCGGATGCGGCGCGCAAGTACTGGCGCGACAACCGGCTCGGCATGGTGTTCGCTGACGCGATCTGGAATGCGCTCACGACGTCGTACGGGTACATCCTCACGCAGGTGATCGACGGTGTGCCGGTTCCGACGTCGGAGCGCCCCGAGCAGATGATCACCCTGCCGGACCCGTTGCAGCCCTGGAAGGCGCGCGCAGCGGTGAAGGCGTGGCGTGATTCTTTCGGGCGAACCGATCGCGCGACGGTCTGGACCCCTGGCGTCGAGCAGCGATTCAAGCGCAGTGCGGTCACGGATTCCGGGTCGTTCATCGCGCTGTCTGCGGATGGCTGGGAACCAGACGGCGACGAAATCGAGATCGATGGCGGTGTCCCCGTCCATGTGCTCGTCAACGATCATGAGATGGCCGAATTCGAGCCGCACATCGACCTGATCGACCGGATCAACCTGGGGAAGCTCCAACGCCTTACGACGGTCGCTATGCAGGCGTTCAAACAGCGCGCTCTCGAAGGACTCCCGGACAAGGACCCCGACGACAACGACATCGACTACTCGGGGGTGTTCGAGGCCGCGCCTGGCGCGCTATGGGACCTCCCCGAGGGCGTGAAGATTCACGAGCTCGCGGACGGCTCCAACGGCATCAACGCGATGCTCAAGGGCGAAGAGTCGGACATCCGCGAGTACTGCGGCGTCACGGGCACCCCGATGTCGAACTTCCTCGCGGACTCACAGAACCAATCTGCCGAGGGGTCGATCGCGGCGAAAGAAGCGGAGATCGCGAAGGCGCAGAAGCGCACGGAGCTGTTCCGCCCGCCGTTCGAGGGCGTCGTTCTTGATGCACTGCGGGTGCTCGGCGTCGATGCCGGCGAGACGGTCGAGGTCCAGTTCGCACCGCCCGCCTATGTGTCGTTCCAGGAGAAGGGGTCGGCGGCGTCGCTCGCGAAAGCGGCGGGCATGTCGTCCCGCTGGATCGCCCGCCATATCTGGGGCATGTCCCCTGATGAGATTTCGGAGATGGAGCAGGACGTCGCGCTGGAACAGCTGATGACGTTCGGT
>JBQDJW010000463.1:0-3351 GCA_052086425.1 Pseudoclavibacter sp.
GAGCGTGTCGCCGTCGAAGCAGGTGCGCGTGCCCGTGTGGCAAGCCGGGCCGATCTGGTCGACCTCGAGGTGCAGCGTGTCGGCGTCGCAGTCGACGGCGAACGACATGAGGCGCTGCGTGTTGCCGGACGTGTCGCCCTTGCGCCAGAGCTCGCCGCGCGAGCGCGACCAGTACGTCACCCGGCGCTCCGTGAGTGTCGCGCGCAACGATTCGGCGCTCATGTACGCGAGCATGAGCAGCTCGCCCGTGTCGAACTGCGTGACGATCGCCGGCGCGAGGCCGCGGTCGTCGAACGCGACGGCGGCGATCACCGCCTCGATCTCATCGCCTGTCAGTGACGCCGCGATGCGCTCGTTCGCCCTCATGCCACGGCCTGCCGAACGGTGATGCCCGCCGCCGCCATCGCTTCCTTGACCTCGGGGATCGTGAGTTCGCGGTGGTGGAAGACGCTCGCCGCGAGCACGGCGTCGGCGCCGGCCTCGACCGCCGGCGCGAAGTCGGCGACCCTGCCCGCCCCGCCGGAGGCGATGACGGGAACGCTCGCGAGCTCACGGACGAGACCGATGAGTTCGAGATCGAAGCCGCGCTTCGTGCCGTCGGCGTCCATCGAGTTCACGAGCAGCTCGCCCGCACCTCGGGAGCACGCCTCGCGCGCCCAGTCGAGCGCGTCGAGGTCGGTCTCGGTGCGCCCGCCGTGCGTCGTCACGACGAACCCGGATGCGGTTCGCGACGACCGCTTGATGTCGAGCGAAAGGACGAGCACCTGGCGGCCGAAGACGGCCGCGATCTCGTCGAGCAGGTCGGGCCTGGAGATCGCCGCCGAGTTCACGCCGACCTTGTCGGCGCCGCAGGCGAGCAGGCGTCTGACGTCGTCGACTGAGCGCACGCCGCCGCCGACGGTGAGCGGGATGAAGACGCGCTCCGCTGTGCGGGTGACGAGGTCGTAGGTCGTCTCGCGGCCGTCGGATGTCGCGGTGACATCGAGGAACGTGAGCTCGTCGGCGCCCTGGCTCGCGTAGAGCGCGCCGAGCTCGACGGGGTCGCCCGCGTCCTGCAGATTCAGGAAGTTGACGCCCTTGACCACGCGCCCGCCCGCGACGTCGAGGCACGGAATGACGCGGGTGGCGAGCGTCTCGCCGGTCTGCGCCGGCTTCGATACGGCAGTCACGCGCGCCTACATCCGCGCGGCCTGCAGCGCGGTCACGAAGATCGCTCGCGCGCCGAGGTCGTGCAGGGCGTCCATGAGCTGGTTCACGTCGCCGGTCGGCACCATCGAGCGCACGGCCGACCAGCCGGCCTCGCGGAGGGGCGAGACCGTCGGCGACTGGAAGCCGGGCGTGATCTTCGTCGCGGCTTCGAGGTGCTCGTTGGCGATGTCGTAGTCGATGATCGCGTAGCGGCGCGCGACGAGCACGCCGTCGAGGCGGCCGAGCAGCGTCTTGGCGGCCTGTTCCTTCGCTGGCGTGGAGATCAGCACAGCGGTCGACTCGAGGATGACGGGACCGAAGACGTCGAGGCCGGCCTTGCGGAGCGTCGCGCCGGTCGAGACGACGTCGGCGATCGCGTCGGCGACACCGAGGCGGATGGCCGACTCGACGGCGCCGTCGAGCTTGACGAGCGTCGCGTCGATGCCGTGGTCGGAGAACCACTGCTCGAGCAGGCCGGTGTAGCTCGTCGCGACGCGTTTGCCGCGCAGCTGCTCGACGTCGGTGAACGCGCCGGCGGGCCCGGCGAATCGGAAGGTCGAGTCGCCGAAGTCGAGGGCGCGGATCTCGGTCGCGGCCGAGGCGGCGTCGAGCAGCAGATCGCGGCCGGTGATGCCCACATCGAGCACGCCCGAGCCGACATAGGTGGCGATATCGCGCGGTCGGAGGTAGAAGAACTCGACGTCGTTCTTCGGGTCGATCGCGTTGAGCTCTTTGGGATCGCGGCGGCCGCGGTACCCGGCCTCCTGGAGCATCTCGTTCGCGGTTTCGGCGAGCATGCCCTTGTTGGGCACGGCAACACGCAGCATGGTGATGAGTTCTTTCGGGTCGAGTTCAAGTGTGGTGACGTCGTGGCCGCGGCGGCCGCACGCCGTTCGGAACGAGCGGTGGCCGCGGGCCGAGCACTACAGATGTCGGTAGATGTCCGCCGGCGTGAGGCCCTTCGCGAGCATCATGACCTGCACGTGGTAAATGAGCTGGCTCATCTCGGCGGCGGCTTCGTCATCGCTCTCGTACTCGCTCGCCATCCAGACCTCTGCGGCCTCTTCGACGATCTTCTTGCCGATGAAGTGCACGCCGGCGTCGAGCTCCGCGACGGTACCGGATCCCTCCGGCCGAGAGCGGGCCTTCTCGCTGAGCTCATCGAACAGTGCATCGAACGTCTTCACGGCACCAGCCTACTTGCCCGCGGCGCACCGGCCGACCGACGGCGCTCTCAGTGGGCGTGGGCCGCGGCCGCCGCCCGTCGCAGCGCGTCGATGCGGTCGGCAGGATCCCCCGCGAAGACGGCCGACCCGGCGACGAACGATGTCGCGCCGTTCTGCGCCGCCATCTCGATTGTGCCGTCGGCGATACCACCGTCGACCTGCAGGTGCAGATCGAGGCCGGTGCGATCGGCCAGCTCACGGGCCGCGCGGAGCTTCGGCATCGTCTCGGCCATGAATGACTGCCCGCCGAAGCCAGGTTCGACGGTCATGATCAGCAGTTGATCGAACGACCCGAGGAGTTCGTCGACGAACGAGAGCGGCGTGCCGGGTCGCAGGGCGATACCCGCGCGCGCTCCGCGCTGTCGGATGTTCCTCGCGAGGGTCGCGGGCGCGGTGGCCGCCTCGGCGTGGAAGGTGACCGACCACACGCCCATCTCGGCGAAGTCGAGCGCCCAACGGTCCGGATTCTCGATCATGAGGTGCAGGTCGAGCGGAATAGGGCTGATCTGCTGGAGTCGTTCGACCATGGGCTGCCCGAACGTCAGGTTCGGCACGAAATGGTTGTCCATGACGTCGACGTGAGCGGCGTCGGCTGTCGAGATCCTGGCGAGCTCGCGCTCGAAGTTCGCGAAGTCGGCCGCGAGGATCGATGGGTGGATGCGCGGGGTGCGGTCGGCATCGCTCGGCACCGGTCGGTCGGATGCGGTCGGGTCTGTCATTCGTGCTCCGCTTCGTTCGTGGGGCGAGAATCGGCGGGGCCGCCCGCCAGTGGCTTGCGCAGCAGCGCGAGGAACATCGCGTCGGTGCCGTGCCGGTGCGGCCAGAGCTGCACCGAGGTGCCGGCATCGAGCGCGCGCTCGGCGAGGTCTGTCGCCGGTGTCGCGCAGAGATCGGCGACAACGCGCGCCGTGTCGAGCGGCTCGAGGCCGAGGTTGCG
>JBQDJW010000464.1:0-2142 GCA_052086425.1 Pseudoclavibacter sp.
CGGCGGCAAATCGCCGAGCATCATCACCGCCAAGGCCGACCTCGACGCGGCCGTCGCGGGCAACCTGATGGGCAACGTCATGAACACCGGGCAGGTGTGCGCCGCCTACACGCGCTTCTACGTGCATTCGAGCATCGTCGACGAGTTCACCGAAAGGCTCGTCGCGGCCGCCGCGAACCTGCGGATCGGTGCAGGCGACGACGCGGAGACCGTGCTCGGGCCGCTGAACTCGGCCGAGCACCTCGAACGCGTCAAGACATACGTGCAGAGCGCCAGAGACGAGGGCGCGACCATCGTCAGCGGCGGCGGTCGACCCGACGGGGTCGCGGCCGGCGGCTACTTCTTCGAGCCGACCGTCGTCACGGGGGTGCGCGACGACATGCGCATCGTCCGCGAGGAGATCTTCGGTCCGGTCATGCCGATCATGGCCTACGACGACGTCGACGAGCTCGTCGCCCGCGCGAACGACACCGACTACGGCCTCGCCGCGGCGATCTGGACGACCGACCTCAACGAGGCGCACGAGCTCGCGGCCCGCATCGAGTCGGGCGCCGTGTACGTGAACATGCTGCCGACACCAGACCCGGCGGCCCCGTGGGGCGGCTTCAAAGCGAGCGGCTGGGGCGTCGAGATGGGGCCAGGCGCGATCGAGGAGTACACGCAGGAGAAGGGCGTCTGGATCGGAGGGCTGTCGCTGTGAGCGCACCAGAGTCGACCACCGCCCCCACACCCGCCACCGCCGCCGGCGCGGCCGGCACGAAGAACGTGCCGCCGATCGGTGGGCGCTACCAGTACCTGCTGCTCGTCATCATGAGCGCGGTCTTCGGGTTCGTATTCTTCGACCGCATGATCATCAACACGCTCATGCCGTTCATCAGCGTCGAACTCGACCTCAGCAACACCCAGATCGGCATCGTCGGCGGCATGTCGGCGCTCACCTGGGCCATTTCCGCGCTCATCATGGGGTGGCTCAGCGACCGCATCGACCGGCGCAAGTCGGTGCTCGTCATCGCGATCATCCTCTTCACGATCTTCTCGGTCGCGTCGGGATTCGTCGGCGGAATCGCGAGCCTGCTCGTGCTCAGAAGCCTCCTCGGATTCTCCGAGGGCGGCACGATGCCCGCGATCCAGTCGCTCATCTTCTTCTCGACCGAGGAGAAGAAACGCGGCCTCTTCGTCGGCATCGTGCAGGGATCGGCGCCCGGCCTCCTCGGCGGCATCATCACCCCGCTCGTCGGCGTGTGGATCGCCGAGCAGTGGGGATGGCGCGCGGCCTTCTTCGCGACCGTCATTCCCGGACTGATCCTCACGATCATCGTGCTGTTCTTCGTTCGGGAGCTCCGGCAGCGGGATGCCGCCGCGGCCGGTGTGCGCGTCTCGGACGAGCCGCAGGAGTCTGCCCCGTCGTCGCGCCACCTGATCCGCAAGATGCTGACGACGCGCAACGTGCTGCTCTGCCTGCCGATCGGGCTGTTCTACCAGGCCTGGTTCACCATCACGCAGATCTTCACGCCGACGTACCTCGTGCAGTACCGCGGGCTGGAGCCCGCCGACATGGCGTTCGTCATGTCGGGCATCGGCATCGCGTGGCTGGTCTGGGGCGCGGCTATCCCGGCGATCTCCGACCGGATCGGCCGTAAGCCCGCGCTGATCCTTTTCACGCTGATCGCGGCGCTCGCGCCCATCATCCTCATGTTCGTCGAGGGCGCATTCCCCATGTTCGCGCTGCTCGCGCTCACCTACATGGGCCTTGGATGCTTCGTGCTGTTCATGACGATCATCCCCGGCGAGGCGGTCGACAAGATGTCGGTCGCGACCGTGATCGGGTTCGTTGTCGGGTTCTCCGAGATCACCGGCGGATTTCTCATGCCGATCATCGCGGGCGCGATCGGCGACATCGTCAACCTCAACGCGATCATGTGGATCGCGAGCGGGTCGGCCGTGGTCGTCGCCGTGCTCGCCATGTTCATCCGCGAGTCGGCGCCTCGCAAACTCGCCGCGAGGCAACGCGTCTGAAACGATGAAGGGGCGGTGGGGGGCGGGTGGGCATCCCCCACCCCCCCGCCACCCGACGCCCACCGCCCCCGAGGCCCCCCCCGGCGGGGGCCGCCCCCCAGTTGGGACGGGGGGGAAAGCAGGGAA
>JBQDJW010000464.1:2152-3329 GCA_052086425.1 Pseudoclavibacter sp.
CGCGCGGCGTGGCACGGGTTTTTAATGTTTGTGGGGGGGGGGGTGGGGGGTGGGTACGCCGGCCCCCCACCGCCTACTGACGCACACCGCACCGGATCGCCACGCCTGCTGGCGCATCCGGGTCGGAGGGAAGGGGCCGAGCACATGCGAGCCGCACGGTATTACGGCAAACACGACGTCCGCATCGAAGAGATCGACGAACCGCAGGTTCGACCGGGCGCGGTGAAGATCGCCCCGGCGTTCAACGGCATCTGCGGCAGCGACCTGCACCTCTACCACGACGGTGCGTTTCCGCCCGCGCCGTCCGAGACCGAGCCGCATCCGGTTTCGGGTGAAACGCTGCCGGTCGGCTTCGGCCATGAGTTCTCGGGCGTCGTCGAGGAGGTCGGCGAGGGCGTCGAGGGGGTCGCCCCAGGCGACCACGTCGCGGTCGAGCCGCTGATGGTCGACGGCACGTGCACCGCCTGCCGCACCGGCAAGTACAACCTCTGCGAGGGCATGGGATTCATCGGGATTTCCGGTCAGGGCGGGGGCCTTTCGGAGCACATCGTCGTCGACGAACGGTGGGTGCACCAGGTCGGCGAGATCCCGCTCGACCAGGCGGCGCTGCTCGAACCGCTCGCGGTCGCGCTGCACGCCGTGCGCCACGCCGGAATCGGTCCGGATGCGTCCGGTTTCGCCGTCATCGGCGGCGCGGGGCCGATCGGCCTCCTGACCGCAGCTGTCCTCAAGGCCTACGGCGTTCACACGATCGTAAGCGAGATTTCGGATCCTCGGCGTGCGAAGGCCGCGGAGACCCGGGTCGCCGACGTCGTCGTCGACCCGGCGAACGAATCGTTGACAGACGTCGTGCGCCGCGAAACCGACGGCATGATGGCCGGCGTCGCCTTCGACGCGGCCGGAGTCGGCGTCGTGCTCGACCAACTCTTCGACGTGCTCGCGCCCGGCGGTCGACTCGAGGTGATCGCGATCCACACGGCACCCTATGAGCTCGACATCACGGGCAAGCTGACGATGCAGGATCGTGAAATCGGCTCGACAGTCGGCTATGCCGGCGACCACGACGAGGCCATTCGCCTCGTGCGAGAGGGG
Organism: Pseudoclavibacter sp.; assembly: GCA_052086425.1. Taxonomy (GTDB): domain Bacteria; phylum Actinomycetota; class Actinomycetes; order Actinomycetales; family Microbacteriaceae; genus Pseudoclavibacter. The sequence continues at coordinate 3,245 of JBQDJW010000464.1, forward strand.
CTCGTCGACCTCGCGCCGTTCATCACGAGCCGGATCGTCGTCGACGACATCGTCGAGCAGGGCTACGAGAAGCTCCTGCACGACC
>JBQDJW010000465.1:0-268 GCA_052086425.1 Pseudoclavibacter sp.
GCGCCACCATCAAGACGCACGTGTCGAACCTTCTCGCGAAGCTCGGTGTGCACGATCGCATCCACGCGGTGATCTACGCGTACGAGCATGGTCTCGTCGGTCCTGCGGCACCCGGCGAGTAGCGCCGCACGGCGACCCGTAGTCCCAACCACCCGCCTCCGCGCAGCCGACTCCGCCGCACGGGCGAGACGCGGTCCGCCCCCGCAGTTCGCCCGCGCGGCCGATCCGCCCGCCCGCGCCGCTCAATATCGTTGACGACATGCTCGAC
>JBQDJW010000465.1:278-3326 GCA_052086425.1 Pseudoclavibacter sp.
AGCAAGCAGTACGGCGAAAGGCTCGTCCTCGACGACGTCTCGTTCGACGTGCGCGACGGCCTCCTCACGGGGTTCGTGGGCGGCAACGGCGCGGGCAAGACGACGACGATGCGCAGCATCCTCGGCGTGATCCGGCCAGAGAAGGGGCAGGTGCTCATCGACGGGCGCCCGGTGAGCCCGGCCGACCGCGCGAGCTTCGGCTACATGCCAGAGGAGCGCGGCCTCTACCCGAAGATGAAGGTGCTCGAACAGATCGTCTACTTCGGGCGGCTGCACGGCCTGACCGCCGAGCGAGCCAGGCGCAACGGGCTCGCGCTGCTCGAGGAGCTGGACCTCGACGAGCGCGCGAACGACAAGCTCGAGGAGCTCTCGCTCGGTAACCAGCAGCGCGCACAGATCGCGACCGCGCTCGTGCACGAGCCAGAGGTGCTCATGCTCGACGAGCCGTTCTCGGGCCTCGACCCGGTCGCGGTCGAATCGGTGCTGACCGTGCTGCAGCGCTTCGCCGCATCGGGTGCGCCCGTGCTGTTCTCCTCGCACCAGCTCGACGTGGTCGAGCGCCTCAGCGACCGCCTCGTCATCATCGCCGACGGCAAGATCCGCGCCGCAGGCGATCGCCGCGAGATGCAGGCCGACCACTCGCGCGGCCTCCACCGCATCACGGTCGCCGACGACGCCGGCTGGCTCCGCGAGGTGCCCGGCGTCGAGGTGATCGAGTTCGAGCACGGCTCTGCCACATTCAAGGCCGAGTCCGACACCGCCCAGCAGGTGCTCCGCACCGCCATGTCCCGCGGCCCCGTCGAGGGCTTCGGCCCGCACACCGTCAAGCTCGCCGCGATCTACCAGGAAGTGATCTGATGTCGAACGCAACGCTTTCGCACGAGGCGACCGGAGCATCCGGCCCATCGACGAAGACCGACAGCCCCAGCCGTGCGATCTCGTTCTGGGAGGGCGTGCAGCTCGTCGCGAAGCGCGACATGCTCGTGCAGGTGCGCTCGCGGGCGTTCCAGATCAGCTTCGTGCTGACGCTCCTGCTCGTCGCAGGCGGCATCGTCGCGATCGGCTTGATCGGCCAGGGCGCGTTCGGCACGGGAACGCCGCCGACCGTCGCCGCGACGGCCGAGACCGCGCCCGTCGCCGAGGATGCCGGGCTCGAAGTCGTGCAGGTCGCGTCGGTCGCAGAGGCCGTCGCGGCGGTGCAGGATGGCCGGGCCGACTCGGCCGTGCTGCCGGCCTCGGCCATGGGCGAGGTCACCATGTACAACTCCGACGGGTCTGTCGCAGACCCGGTGCCGGGTGCCGGTGCCGGCGTCATCATCGTCGGGCTCGACGAGCCGAGCAGCGACGTGACCTCGGCGCTCACGATCACGCCAGAGGGCTTCTCGCTCGAGCAGCCGACCGCGAACCCGGCCTTCGCGTACCTCCTGACCGTGTTCTTCGGGATCATGTTCATGATGTCGGCGATCACGTACTGCACGACCATCGCCGCCTCGATCGTGGAAGAGAAGCAGACGCGCATCATCGAGCTGTTGCTCGCGACCGTCTCGGCGCGCACGATCATGGCGGGCAAGGTCATCGGCAACAGCCTGCTCGCGCTCGCCCAGGTCGCGGCGATCGGCATCGTGTCGGTTGCCACGCTCGTCGCGACAGGCCAGTCGGGTCTCTTCGGCGTCGTCGGGCCGGCCATCGCCTGGTTCGCCGTGCTCTTCGTCGTCGGGTTCGTGCTGCTCGCGGCGCTGTACGCGGGCGTCGCCGCCACGGTCTCGAGGCAGGAGGACGTGGGCTCCGCGACCGCGCCGCTCATGTTCGTGATCATGATCCCCTACATGCTCTCGATCTTCGCGGGCCAGAACCCCGTCATGATGACGATCATGAGCTACGTGCCGTTCTCGGCGCCGATCGCGATGCCTGTGCGTGTGTTCACGGGTGACGCGGCGTGGTGGGACCCGCTCATCGCGCTCGCGCTGCTCATCGTCACGGCGGCGGTCGCGATCTGGATCGGCTCGAAAATCTACGAGAACTCCGTGCTGCGCATGGGCGCGCGCGTGAAATTGCTGGATGCGCTGAAGGGCTAGGCGGGAAAGCCTCGGGGGGCGTCGGGCCGCGTTTACGGCTCGGCGCCCTTCGGCGCGCATGGATTCCGAAGGGCGCCCGGCAGGTGACATCTACCTGGGAATTCGTCACTACTGTGTGTTCCCTGGGAGGCCGCTGCTAATCTGGCCGGGCTTTACCCCCATCCCTCCATTCCCGACAACGGCGCCGATGGTGGCGCTCGGAAGGCGACGCACATGCGCGTGAGCAACATTCCTGAAGGCGAGCACGGCTCAATCATGACGGTGTCCGAGGTGCGCCCTCGGCGATCACGGCGAGGTGTCCGCGCGGCGGCCGCACTTGGCGCCGGAGTCGCACTCACTGCAACGATCGCGCTGGCAGCACCGGCAGCCAACGCCGCGACGATCCCAGGTGATGGCATTGCCGCGGTCGGTGACATCTGCCCGGCAGGCGACATCTTCATCAACACCGGAACTGCGGACACGCTCCTGTTGCAGCAGTACGGCGTCGACAGCGCGACCGGCGACACCACGCTCGTCAACGAGGTCGGCCTCGAAGCAGAGTACGGCGACATCGCGATGAGCGCCGACGGGACAACGCTGTACGGCATCGAGTTCTCGGTTCCTCCGGCGCTGCACGTCATCGACCAGGTCACGGGCGCGGCGACGGTCATCGACACCGTGACGATGGCTGACGGATCGGAGGCGGAGATCGCGCTCAACGCTCTCTCGACGTCACGCGATGGGCTACTCTACGCGGCCGGTCCGGGCTCCGGCGACATTTGGCTTCTCGACCCGATCACGGCCGTGCTCGAGCCCGCCGGGTTCGCGTTCCCGACGCTCGCCGACGGCGTTCAGCTCACATCGGCCGGCGACTTCCTCACCCTCGACGACGGTGATGTGCTCGGCCTGGCAACCTCGCCAGACAGCAACTATCTCGTGCGCTTCGATGTCGAGGCGGGGACGAGCACGGTCGTCGGGCAGGTGCCGACCCTCT
>JBQDJW010000466.1:0-3323 GCA_052086425.1 Pseudoclavibacter sp.
AGGCCGATCGGTTCGATGCGCGTGGCCGGCGCGATGCGGGCGTGCTGCTCACGCACATCCGCGGCGATGCCGCCGGCCGCCACGAGGCTGGTCGTGTCGAGCGAGGTCGGCAGTTCGGCGAGGAATTGGTCGGGCGCGTAGCGGGCGCCGTAGGCGACGACGATCTCGTCGCCGACGAACAGGTGACGGCGGTACGAGTCGTGCGACTCGATGCGCTTGTGCTGGCCGATCTCGACCACGCGGGCAAGCACGAGGTCGCCCGCGCGGGGCCGCACGCCGGTGCCGCGGACGAGCCCGTAGCCTTCGCCGCCGGCGGCCTCGACCTCGGACCACGCGTGGCGGGCCGTGTACGCGAACTTGGCACGCAACAGCCGGTCGGCCGAAAGCTCGACGCGCATGGCGTCCTGGGTACGCACGCCCGTTGCGCTGTCGTCGATGTCCATCGATTCGGCCGCGGTCTTCGCCAGCGGCATCGTCATCGTCATCACGTTTCTCCCTCTCGACGCGGCCGGTTCCGGCCGTCACGAGAAACGTACGAACGAGGAGTGAGGCACGTGTGAGGCGTCGATGAGAGGCCGCTCATCAGCATGAGGGGGCGCTCATACGCGGGGTCGCGGGGCCAATTTGAGGCGCACCCTTCGACGGGCTCAGGGAGCGGAGTCCCGGGCCATGGGAGCGGGTCGCAGGCTCAGGGCGCCGGGCGAGTCAGAGGTGAATGAGCCCGGTGATCGTCACGACAGCCTCGCCCTCCTCGGTGGAGGCGACGAGGTCGACCTCGGCCTCGATGCGCCAGTCGTGGTCGCCGGCCGGGTCGTCGATGATCTGCGTCACCCGCCACAGGCCGGCCGGAGCGCCATCTGCGGTGCGGCGGTGCGCATCCGTTTCATCGATCTCGCACAGGCGCGGCGAACGAGCCGCTGCGCCGACCCCCATCTCGTCGTGCTCGTCGTAGTACCGGTCGAGGTAGTCGGTCCAGTCGACGCCCGAGTCGAGCGCGGTGAGCTCGTCGTCCTTCTCCAGCGCGGCGAGCTGCACCCGCCGGAACAGTTCGTTGCGCACGAGCACCGTGAACGCGCGACGGTTCTGCACGATGCTCGGCGGAGCGGGCGGCACGATGGGTTCGTCGCCCTCCTCCTGCGGCCGCGGGTCGATGAGCTGCGACCACTCGTCGACGAGGCTCGAGTCGACCTGTCGTACGAGCGCACCGAGCCACTCGATGATCTCGTGCAGCTCTTCGTTCTTGTCGTCGTCCGGCACCGTCTGGCGGATCGCCCGGTCGGCGTCGCTGAGGTAGCGCAGCACGAGGCCCTCGCTGCGGGCGAGCTGGTAGTGCGACACGTACTCCGAGAAGGTCATGGCCCGCTCGTACATGTCGCGCACGACCGACTTGGGGCGCAGCTCGAAGTCGCGCACCCACGGCTGCGTGTCGGCGAACATCTCGAACGCCTCCTCGAGCAGCTCCTGGAGCGGCTTCGGGTGCGTGATCTCTTCGAGGAGTTCCATGCGCTGGTCGTACTCGATACCCTCCTGCTTCATGGCGGCGACGGCCTCGCCGCGCGCCTTGAACTGCTGCTGCGAGATCACGGGCCGCGGGTCGTCGAGCGTCGACTCGATGACGCTCACGACGTCGAGCGCGAAGGTGCCGGTGCCGGGCCCCTGGTCGGTTCCGTCGTCCTCGGGGTCGAGCATGTCGACGGCCGCGAGCGCGAACGGAGAAAGCGGCTGGTTGAGCGCGAAGTTCGGCTGCACGTGCACCGTGAGCCGAATCGACGGGTGCCCGTTCGGCAGCGGCTCGTCGCGGTCGATCACGACGACGCCGGCGATGACGAGCGTGCGGAAGATCGCGATGGCGCGGCGGGCGAGGTCGAACCGCTGCGCCGGGGTCGCGTGATTGTCGCGGATGAGGGTGCGCACGTGCTCGAACGCGTCGCCGCCGCGCGCGATGACGTTGATGAGCATCGCCGCCGTCATGCGCATAGTCGGCCTGAGGGGCTCGGGGTCGGCGCCGATGAGCTTGTCGAACGACTTCTCGCCCCAGCTCACGAACCCGGCCGGCGGCTTCTTGCGCACGACCTTCTTGCGCTTCTTCTCGTCGTCGCCCGCCTTGCGTATGGCCTGCGCCGTCTCGATCTCGTGCTCGGGCGCGAGGCACACCACCGAGCCCTCGGTGTCGTAGCCGGCCCGGCCCGCGCGGCCCGCGATCTGATGGAACTCGCGGGCGCTGAGTTGCCGCATCCGCTCGCCGTCGAACTTCGTCAGCGCCGTGAATAACACTGTGCGAATCGGCACGTTGATGCCGACACCGAGCGTGTCGGTGCCGCAGATCACGCGCAGCAGGCCGCGCTGCGCGAGGGTCTCGACCAGCCGCCGGTAGCGGGGCAGCATGCCCGCGTGATGCACGCCGATGCCGGCGCGCACGAACTTCGAGAGCGTCTTGCCGAAGCCGGTCGTGAATCGGAAGCCCCCGATCGCCTCGGCGATCGCGTCGCGCCCGGCCCGGTCGACGATGCGGATTGACGAGAGCGCCTGCGCGCGCTCGATCGCCGCGGCCTGCGAGAAGTGCACGACATAGATCGGGCGCTTGCCGTCCTGCAGCAGCTCCTCGACGGTCTCGTGGGCGGGCTTGTCCGTGTAGGCGAAGTCGAGGGGAACGGGCCGTTCGACGCCCGTCACGTGCGCGACGTCTCGGCCGGTGCGGCGCTCGAGGTCGTCGCTGATCGCCGTGACGTCGCCGAGCGTTCCCGACATGAGTAGGAACTGCACCTTCGGCAGCGAGATGAGGGGCACGTGCCAGGCCCAGCCGCGGTCGGGTTCGCCGAGGTAGTGCACCTCGTCCATGACGACCTGGCCGACGTCGGCGTCCGCGCCCTCGCGCAGCGCCTGGTTGGCGAGGATCTCGGCCGTGCAGCAGATGATCGGGGCGTCGGCGTTCACCGACGAGTCGCCCGTGACCATGCCGACGCGCTCCGCGCCGAAGATGTCGACAAGGTCGAAGAACTTCTCGCTCACGAGCGCCTTGAGCGGCGCCGTGTAGTAGGTGCGCTCGCCGCGCGCGAGGGCGACGGCGTGCGCGGCGACGGCGACGAGCGACTTGCCGGTGCCCGTCGGCGTGCTGAGAATCACGTGGTTGCCGGTCGCCAGCTCCATCGCGGCCTCGTCCTGCGCCGGGTACAGCGAGATCCCGCGGTCCTCGGCCCACCCGACGAACGCGTCGTAGACGGCATCCGGGTCGACGGCGGCTCCTGCGGCGCCGTCGCCGCCGACACCGGGCAGTCGCTCGGGCAGGGGCAGCGGATGCGCGGCAGGGTTCGCGCTGGCAGGTT
>JBQDJW010000467.1:0-3310 GCA_052086425.1 Pseudoclavibacter sp.
CGAGTACCGGGGGCAGGAGCTCGAGATCGTCATGATGAAGAATCCGCCGAGCCTGCAGATGAACCTCGACGCCCTCGACGGCACCCCGGAGCGCGTGCTCGTCGCGGTCGACGAGGGGACGCCCGACCCGTCATGGATCTTCGGCTCCGACCTCTCGAAGCTCCGACACGTCGACCTCGTCTCCGGCACGAAGGCCTGGCAGATCGCCGCGCGCCTCGAGTACGGCGGGATTCCCGTCGGCCGCGTCGAGCCGAACACGTCGGCGGCCGTCGATGCATTCCTGAAGCTTCCAGCGCCGTCGAGCGGGCGCAAGCTGCTCATCGTGAACTACGAGGAGATGATGGCCATCAGGCGCAAGCTCGGAGCATCCGGTCTCGAGGGGAAGGTCAACTCGTGAGCATCGACATCCTGCACCTCTACCCGCGTGAACTCGGGATCAACGGCGACGTCGGCAACGTCATGGCGCTCGCGCGGCGCGGCGCGGCGTACGGCCTCGACATCCGCGTCATCGAGGCGGGCCTCGGTGACGCCCTGCCCGAGCGCGCAGACTTCGTGCATGTCGGCTCCGGTCCGCTCTCCGCCATCGAGACGGTGCTGCCCGATGCCGCACGTCACGCCGATCGTCTGCTCGCGTGGCGCGACGGCGGCGTTCCGTTCCTCGGCATCTCGGGCGGCTGGCAACTGCTCGGCAAGAGCATTCGCACGGAAGACGGTCGCTCGCTCGCCGGCCTCGGGGTGTTCCCGACGACCGCGGTACGAGGAGCCGCGCAGGCCGTCGCCGAAACCGTGCTGCAAACGCCTGGAGGCACGGTCGCCGGGTACGTCAACCACGACGCGATCACATCGCTCGAGGACGGCGCGTCGTCGTTCGGCCAGATCGTGCACGGCTTCGGCAACCTCGGTGCCGACTCGCCAGACGCCGGCCTCGAGGGCGTCGTCGTCGGCCCCTCGATCGGCACGCACCTGCACGGCACGGTGCTCGCGCTCAACCCGATCGTCGCCGACGGGATGCTCGTGGCCGCGCTGCGCGCGCAATCCGGCGGCGCGAACGGTGCCATCCACCGGCCGACGGGCGACGCAGGCGAGTGGCTCGATCGTGTCGACGACTACGCGCGCCGGGCCCGCGAGGCGATCATCGGACGCACCGGGGCGCAGGCCACCGCGTAGGGAGGGGCGCCGACGTCACGCGCGCCCGTCCGACAGCACCAGCTCGGCCGCTTCGACCGGCTCGATCGTGACGACCGCTGTCTTGAACTCCGGCATCGATGAGAGCGGGTCGAGCCGATCGCTCGTCAGCAGGTTGGCGCTCGCGTCGCCCGCGTAGTGGAACGGCAGGAACACCGTGTCCGGCCGGATGTCCCGGCTGAGAGCGACCCGCGCGACGACGGAACCCCGATCGTTCGCGACCCGGAGCATCCCGCCGTCGTCGATGCCACGATCGCGTGCCGTCGACGGGTGAAGCTGCGCGACGAGCTCCGGGTCGCTGTCGCGCAGTTCGGCGACTCGGCGGGTCTGCGTGCCGCTTTGGTAGTGGCCGAGCAGGCGCCCCGTCACGAGGGTCAGTTCGCCGCCACGGGCGATCTCCACGTTCCGCGGGCCGACCGGAACGAGACGGGCGCGGCCGTCCGGATGCCCGAATCGATCGAAGAACAGCCGGGGCGTGCTCTCGGCGGCGTATGGCCAGTGCGCGCCCAGGGGTTCCGCCGCCGACGCGGACGCGAGGTCGGCATCGGCGGACGCGCCGCTCGCGGAGTCGCCGGTCCTGTCGAGCTCGGCGTCGAGGAGCGCGTGACTCACCCCCGAGTAGTCGGCGATGCCGCCGGCGGACGCGCGGGCGAGTTCGTCGAAGACCTCCGCGGGGTCGAGCGACCACGCGCCGGGCGCCCGCAGCCGTGCGGCGAGTTCGGCCATCACCCACAATTCGCTGCGCGCGCCGTCCGGGGCGTCGAGGGCCCTGCGGCGGCGGAGGATGCGGCCCTCGAGGTTCGTCATCGTGCCCTCCTCCTCAGCCCACTGCAGCACTGGGAGGACGACGTCGGCGAGCGCGGCCGTCTCCGAGAGGAAAAAGTCGCTCACGACGAGCAGGTCGAGCCGCGCGAGCGCATCGCGCACCGTCTGCACGTTCGGGGAGGAGACGACGACGTTCGACCCGTGCACGAGCAGCGCACGGACGCCGCCGGGCATGCCCGCCGACTGCAGCAGCTGTACGGCGGGGATGCCCGGCCCCGGGATCCGGTCGGCGTCGATGCCCCACACCCGCCCGACGTGCTCGCGCGCATCCGGATCGGTGATCTTGCGGTAGCCGGGCAGCTGATCGGACTTCTGACCGTGCTCGCGGCCACCCTGTCCGTTGCCCTGGCCCGTGAGGGTTCCGTAGCCGTTGCCGAGCGTGCCCGGAAGGCCGAGCAGGAGTGCGAGGTTGATGGCCGCCGTCGCGGTGTCGCTGCCGTCGGCGTGCTGCTCGACACCACGACCCGTGAGGATGTAGGCCGACGCGGAGCCGGCGAGCTGTCTCGCGAGGTCGCGCAGACGCTCGGCCGGAACGCCCGTGATGGACTGCACGCGCTCGGGCCACCACGGCGCGACCGAGCTGCGCAGCTCGTCGAGGCCGACGGTACGCGCGGCGACGTAGTCCGCGTCGAACAGGCGCTCGGCGAGGACGACGTGCGTGATGCCGAGCAGCAGTGCCATGTCGGTGCCGGCCACGGGCTGCACGTGCACGCCCGCGCCGTTCTCGCACAGCCGCGCCGTCGAGGTTCGGCGGGGATCGACGACGATGAGACCGCCGCGTGCGCGGGCTCCCATGAGGTGGGCGGTGAACGGCGGCATCGTGTCGGCCACGTTCGATCCGAGCAGTAGCACGGTCTCCGCCGCGTCGAGGTCGGCGAGCGGAAAAGGGAGGCCGCGATCGACGCCGAACGCACGGTTCGCCGCCGCTGCGGCGGACGACATGCAGAAGCGACCGTTGTAGTCGATCCGCGAGGTGCCGAGGGCGACGCGCGCGAACTTGCCGAGCTGATACGCCTTCTCGTTCGTGAGGCCTCCGCCGCCGAAAACGCCGACTGCGTCGGCGCCGTGAGCGGCCTGCAGCTCGGCGACGCGCGTCGCGATGAGGTCGAGGGCGTCCGCCCACGTCGCTTCGTGCAGCTCGCCGTCGTCGTCGCGCACGAGCGGAGAGGTGAGGCGCCCGGGTACGGCGAGCAGTTCGGCCGATGTCCACCCCTTGCGGCAGAGCCCGCCACGGTTGGTCGGAAAGGCGCGTCCGCCGACCTCGACGGGCAGCCGCCCGCCCGGGGTCGGCGTGAGCGTC
>JBQDJW010000468.1:0-3295 GCA_052086425.1 Pseudoclavibacter sp.
CCGTGAGCATCTCGTCGACGGCGGTGAACTGGCCCGTGAGGCTGATCTTCTCGCGGACGCGCGCGGCGCCGGTTCCGACGTCGATCCCGGCGACCTCGGCCGCGCCGGCATCCGACCCCATGAGGGTCGCAAGGATGTTCACGAGGGTCGTCTTGCCCGCGCCGTTCGACCCGAGCAGGGCGAAGATCTGACCGCGCTCGACCTCGAGGTCGACGCCGCGCAGCACGCGGTGCTCGCCGTAGGCCTTCTCGATGCCGCGAACCGATATCGCCGCGGTCACGATTCGCCCGCCGCTTTCGCGATCGCGTCGTTCAGGCGGCGTCGCTCCTTGTTGATCCACATCGCGTCGGCGTAGTTCGCGAGGAAATCCTGCACGAATTCGACGGGATCTTCGCCGACGACCTCGCGGATCGGCGTGTTCGAGGCGGCGTGCTCTTCGACCAGCGAGATCAGGTCGTCGAGCATGCGCACCATGATCGCGCCGTCGGAGATGCCGCCGACGTGCATGAGATACCGCTCGACGGCCTCCGCCGACGTGCGGTACGGCTCCGGCAGCGCGGCCACGCGCGCTCGATACTCGCGATACTGCTTCTTGTGCTCGAATGAGCCGGTCATTTTTTCAATCCAGTTCGGCATTGCTACTCCTTGATGGTTTTCAGTTCCTCGAGCCGTTCGGCGAGAAAGGTCCAGTCGTTCCAGAATTCGTCGAGCCGGGCTTCGCCCGCTTCGTTGATCGTGAACACCTTTCGCGGCGGGCCCTTTTCGGACGGCACCTTCTCGATATCGACGAGCCCGCGCTGCTCGATGCGCACGAGCAGCGCGTAGATCGTTCCCTCGGCGATGTCGGCGAATCCGCGATCGCGGAGCCACGCGGTGATCTCGTAGCCGTAGGCGGGGCGCCCGGCGAGGATGCCGAGCACGATGCCCTCGAGGACGCCCTTGAGCATCTCCGATTTCTCTTTTCCCACTCGGTCCTCCTGGTAGTCACTGTTGCTAAGTACCACTATATAGCGTCGCTGAGTAGTGAGCAAGTGGTGCCGTGATCAGGAAGTCGCGCGTGCCGCTAGCCTTTTGACTGCCGGTCGAAACGGGGTCAGGAGGCGACGGCGCATGAAGCATCGGCTTGCCGCTGCGACCGAACGGGTGGCCTTCGGACCGGCCGTGTCGTGGCCGGTCCCGGTCGTGGTCGTCGACGGCACCGGGATACCCGTCGGCTTCGTCGGGCCGGGCGAGATGAACGGCGGCACCTTCAGCGGCGGCGCGCTCGACGACGACCTCGAAGTGCGGCAGTTGCGCACGTCGTCGTTCACCGCGATCTGCGAGTTCGTGCACGTTCCCGTCGGCGGCTCGGGCGCAGGGCTCGAGCGCCTCACGGTGTCGCTCTCGGCCGTGCTCGATGGGCACGACGACTGGCGGGCGCTCGAGCGGGTGCTGCGCGAGGTCGCGGAGGCCGGGGCTGCACGCGGCCCCGGCGGTGCTGGCGGTAATCCACCGGATGCTCCGGGCGCGGCGAGCGGGCGCGTCACCATGACGTGGGGGAGCGCTCACGACGACGGCGGCGATGACGGCGACGGCGATGACGGCGCCGATCCGATCGACGACGCGCTCGTGCGGTCGCTCGGGGATTCGCTCGATTCGTATGTGCGTGACGCGCTCCGCGCCGCCGACGCCGGGCGCGCCCGCGACGAGTCACTCGCGCACGCGCTCGCGCCAGGGCAGCCGACGAACTCGAATCCCGCAACGCTCACCGGGCCATTCGCGGTGTTCGACGTGCGCGTCGTGCGGGCGACGTGGGCGTCCGGTGTTCTCGACGCGGCTGCCGCCGATCTGCGCGTCGCGACGGATGACGGCGACGTGCGCGGCGCATCCGGTGCCTGGGGAGCCGACGTCGACGGGGGCTCGAGCGCGTCTGGCGGTGCGGGTTCCTCGGGGCTTGCAGTGGCTGGCGCGCCGCAGGAGGACCTCGCCGATCAGCCGCTCGCCGACGTGCTCGGGTCGAACGCGGCGCTCGCCGGCGTGTGGGCGCGCGAGACGGGCGGTGACCAGGTCACCGCGATCAGCGGGGTCGTGCACGGCGACGGAGCGACCGTGATGGTGCTGCATCCCGACCCGACGAAGGCCGCGCTCGCGTACACGGGCGGGCTCGCGGCGGCGCTCGGCGCCGAGTTGCGCACGGGGCCGCCGCGCGTGATCGTGCTCGCCGAGGCGCCAACGCTGCGCGAGCTCGTGCAGCAGTGGCTCGACGAGCAGGCGATTCCCGGCGGCATTGTCGCCGCGACCGTTGTCGACGCCGGCCAGAGCCGCGTCGTCATCGAGGTTTCCGGCCCGGGCGACGCCGAGTTCGTCGAGCGCATCGCCGACGAGAGCCAGGCCGATCTGTCGGCGCTCGGGTCACTGCTGCCGTGGCGCGTCGTGTTGCGGGCTGCGGGCGACGACGGGCTCGTCGAAGCCGACAGTGCAGGGACGGCGCTGCGGCGCGGCGATGCCGGCGTCGCCGGTGCGGCGGATGCGCGCGAGACCGCTGCTGCGCGCGCGGCGAGCGACCGGGCCGGCGGCCAGGGCGTCAGTGAGATCGGGGTCGCTTCGGGCGCCCATGGCGATGGAGGCGGCGAAGGCGCGGTGTGGCCCACAGCGGGTGCGGTCGGGCAGGGTGGTGCCGACCTGACCTGGCACGCCGACGACGGCGAGGCTCCCGTGTCGTGGCCCGAGACGGACGGGCAGATCGCGGAGTGGCCGGTCGCGGCGTGGCCGCAGGCCGATGAGCAGGCCGATGAGCAGGCCGCCGGTGAGGAGGTGGAGGACGCGTGTCGTCCGACATTCGCGTCGAAACCGGCGATGCCGCACCGCCGCGACTTCGCAGCTCTGTGCCGTTCGCCACGGCGGCGGCCCACGAGCTCCGCCGGCAGCGTCGCGCGCAGCTCGCGAGCACGCCTGCGGTCGTGATGCTGGTATTCGGCTGGATCGTCGCGTTCTTCCACTGGGTGCCCGAGATTCCGCTCGTCGCCCTGATCCCCGACGTCTTCGGGCAGCTCACGGCGGCCGTGCCCAACGCCGTGTTCACGCGCGGCGCCCCGCTCTACGAGGGCGCACCCGATACCGGCGCGTGGTCGCTGCTGATGTTCATCGCGGCCGTCGTGCTCGGTTTCGCGTCGCGGCAGGGTGCCGTCGCGCGCTACGCCGTCGCGCCGGCCGCCGCCGTGCTCGCGCTCACGGCGATCCCGGTCGGAATCGTGAGCCTCGCCGACCCGCTCGCTCGGCTCGGCTCGCTCGTCGTCGCCGCGGTCTGCCTGGTCAT
>JBQDJW010000469.1:0-3286 GCA_052086425.1 Pseudoclavibacter sp.
GTCTACGAGCACCAAGCCCCGCGAATGTCGCTAGGCGGCGGTCTCTTGCAACCGGATCAGGTTGCTCGCCGGGTCGCGCAGCGCTGCGTCGCGGATGCCGTACGGCTGGTCGGTCGGCTCCTGCACCACCTCGACGTTCGCGGCCTGGATGCGCTCGAACGCCTCGTCGAGGTTCGTCGTCGCGAGATTGATCGAGGCATACGTGCCCTTGGCCATCATCGACTCGATGACGGCCTTCTCGTCGTCGACGATGCCCGGATCGGCGAACGGCGGGTACAGCACGATCGATGTGTCCGGCTGGTTCGGCGGACCGACGGTGAGCCAGTGCACCCCGCCGTATTCGACGTCGTTTCGCACCTCGAAGCCGAGCGCGTCGCGGTAGAACGCGAGCGACGCGTCGTTGTCGACGTGGGGAAGCATGGACTGGTGAATGGTGAGGTTCATGCCGACCACGCTATTGACGGGCCTGGCCCCGCGCTTCTCGATCCCTGATCGGTTTCGTCGCGCGCTTGGCCACGCACGGCGCGATGCCGTCGGTCGCGCCAGCCGACTCGCGCCGGTAGGCCGTCGGGGGAACGCCGACGAGCTCGGCGAACCGCGTGCTGAAGGTGCCGAGTGACGAGAAGCCCACCTCGAAGCACACCTCGGTCACGCTCAGATCGCTGTGGCGCAACAGCGCCATAGCCCGCTCGATACGACGAGTCATGAGGTACTGGTACGGCGCCTCGCCGTATGCGAGCTTGAACTGGCGGCTCAGGTGACCTGGCGAAAGGTGCACGTCACTCGCAAGCGCGGCCACGTCGAGGGGCTTCGCGAACTCGCGGTCGATCCGGTCGCGCACGCGCCGCAGCAGCACCAGTTCGCGCAGCCGGGCATCGCCCGCCGGCGTCCTCCCCGCATCCATGCCGCGAGCGTACCGGCTGGTCACGAGCACAGGGCACCGGATGCGCGCTCCGGCCGCTCCGGACACGGTGCGGTTTCGCGGGCGGTCACCCCGCGATGCCTCCGAAGCCCGACCACATCCTCACGTCTCAGGAGGATTCGACCGCAAAGGTCTGCGGAGTGATCAGTCAATGCGTCGAGGCATTCAGATCCGACCAAGCAGTCGCTCTCAAGTTCGAGACCGAAGATGATGCCGCAGCAGAACTCGAACCCGTCGATGTCCTGGTGCGGGGAATCTTCATCATCCGTTGGACGGCAGATCTCCCTGAAGACGACAGAGAATTCGTCGAATGGCTCCTCGAGAATGCGGGAAAGTCCGGCGACTAGCTTCTTGCAGCAGAGAGCCAACGCCCATTCATCGCCCCCGTCGATACACGTCGGCCAGGTGATTCCACGCTCGGCGTCGGACGCGAATGCAATCGGTGATCGTGCGCTGGCAGACTACGGCCGCTCAGGGCCGGGTGCGGGTTCGCGAGCGGTCACCCCGCGCCGCTCGAGCGCAGCCCGCACGGTCGGCACGACGGTGCGACCCGCCTCCCACACGATCGCCTCGCCTGCCATCTCCCAGGCGTGATCGATCGCCTCGAGCCGGGCACGCGCATCCTGCACCTCGTTCGCGCGCGCGAGCGCGAGCGACAGCTCGCCGTTGCGCTCGGCGTCGTCGAGGGCGAGCTCGACCGCGATCTCGAGCACGCCGGGCAACCGCGACTCGGCCTCGATGATGTCGGCAGGGTCTTCGCCCTGCCGCGAACGCAGCTCGCGCTGCATGGACCGCAGCTCGTCTGCGTGCGCTCGGAACGTCGCGAAGCTCGGCGACTCGCGTCGCTGATCACCCGAGCCGGAGCTCACGAGTCCCCCGTCGAGCGCCGCTCGCGCACGCCGTCGCCTCGACCGCCGCGCGGCTCGTCGGCATCGCCGCGCAGTTCCTTCGGGAGCGAGAACATGAGGTCTTCATGGGCGGTCGTAACCTCGTCGAGGTCGCGGTATCCGGCCGATGCGAGGGTCTCGATCACTTCTTGCACGAGTTCCTCGGGAACCGACGCGCCCGACGTGACGCCGACCGAGCGCACGCCGTCGAGCCATTCCTGCTCCACCTCGGTCGCATTGTCGACGCGATGGGCGGTGCGCGCCCCGTACTCGAGGGCGACCTCGACGAGGCGCACCGAATTCGACGAATTCGCCGAACCGACGACGATCACGAGGTCGGCCGAGGCCGCGACCTTCTTGATCGCGACCTGGCGGTTCTGCGTGGCGTAGCAGATGTCGTCGCTCGGCGGGTTCTGCAGGTTCGGGAATCGCTCGCGGAGCTTCTCGACCGTCTGCATGGTCTCGTCGACGGAGAGGGTGGTCTGCGAGAGCCACACGACGTTGTCGGGGTCGTCGACCTCGACGGTCTCCGCCTCGGCGGGGTTGTTCACGATCGTGACGCGTCCGCCACCGTGGCCCGCCGTGCCCTCGACCTCTTCGTGGCCCTCGTGGCCGATGAGCAAGATCTGCTTCTCGGCCTTCGCGAAGCGCGTCGCCTCGCGGTGCACCTTCGTGACAAGGGGGCAGGTCGCGTCGATCGCGTGCAAGTCGCGGTCGCTCGCCTCCTGCACGACGGCCGGCGAGACGCCGTGCGCGCTGAACACGATGTTCGCGCCCTCGGGCACCTGGGCGACCTCGTCGACGAAGATCGCGCCGCGCTGCTCGAGCTCGTCGACGACGTGGCGGTTGTGCACGATTTGCTTGCGCACGTACACGGGCGCCCCGTAGCGCTCGAGCGCGCGTTCGACCATGACGACGGCCCGGTCGACCCCTGCGCAGTAGCCGCGCGGGCTCGCGAGAACCACCCGCTTGCGCCCCTCGACGGGGCGGTCCTCGAGCGTCGGTGCTGCGCGGCGTGCGCGCGGCATCGGCAGCGAGATCTGGGTGGCGGTCACAGTGGCAATTGTACGTGCGGGTGGGGCCCGGTTGCCGCACGAGCGACTGGTCGCCCGTTCGACCCGATCGGGAATGTCGCCGGTGCAGGGTACGTTCGTGTGCGACCCCGGAACGAGTGGAGGAGCCGCATGGTCTCGATGTCGCCGCCCCCGTCATCCGCCGAGGCGCCGTGGACCGTCGGCACCGTCTCGAGCATGCTGCGCGACTGGATCTCGCGGCTCGGAGCCGTCTGGATCGAAGGCGAGCTCACGAGTTGGAACGTGCGCGGCGGTCATGTCTACGCGAAGCTGCGCGACCTCGAGGGCGACGCGACGCTGTCGGTGAATGTCTGGCGCAGCGTCGCCGAGAAGCTCGACGGCGAGTTCTCGCAGGGCGATCGCGTGGTCGTGCACGCCAAGCCTGATTTCTGGGTGAAGGGCGG
>JBQDJW010000470.1:0-3267 GCA_052086425.1 Pseudoclavibacter sp.
TCCACCTTGGGGTCGCGGATCCAGTTCTCGATCTCGCGCTTCGACGTTTCAGAGACGGTGATGACGGCGCCGGTGCGGCGGATCACGGGCTTCGCGATGAGGTTATAGAACGCGAGATACTTCGCCCGCCCAGGCCATGCGGTCTTGAGGTGGATGAGGTCGTGCACGGTGAGGAGCTCGCGCTCGGCACGTGCGAGGGCGTTGTACCCGGGGGAGTAGATGAGCCCCTTGGGTACAGACGCGAAGGTAGCGGGCCCGGGGGAGGTGCTTCCGGAGACGGGCAGGTCTTGCGTCTCAACGGTGAGCCGCGAGGTCACCTCCGAGGCGTAGCGCCCAATGCCATGCTGCCCAGCCCACCGGCGGTCGATCCAGGTTGTCATTTGAGCCAGTTTAGGTGGGGTGCTTGTACGTCTCAGGTGTGCGCGGTGACGTGCGAATCGTTGCTGGATTCGTACCGATTGTCATCGACCGTCCGCCGGACGACAGATCTCAGCTTTCAGCAGCGCGGATCTCGGGCACCTTCCGCAATTCAGCCTTCTCAGGACGCAGCCGTTCGCTCTCCCTCACGGCATCGCTCGTCACGCCGGGTTTCACGCCGGTGTCGGCTTACCAGTGGTACGCCTCGTCGAACGTCCGCAGTGCGCGCTCGTACATCTCGGGAGGGCGCTTCTGGTGCATTGTGTTTCAGCAATGCTTCAAGATCAGAACGAGAACCAGGTCAACGCCCAGAGCTGCGCATGACGCCACAGGCGTGAACCACCTACGAGGTGTGCCGGGCAACGAAGTCGCGGATCCGTCGATCGAAGACGGCCGATGAGAATTCCTGTGCCCGAGCGCGGCAGGCCCCCGGCGATGCTGAGAGGGCGCGGTCGACGGCAGCGCGAAGCTCGGCGGCGTCGGACCAGTCGTGCACGTGCGCTCCTGTCTCCCCGTCGATGACCGATTCGACGGCACCTCCGATCGCGTTCGCGAGCACAGGTGTGCCGGCCGCCATCGCCTCGACCGGAATGATGCCGAAGTCCTCGATCGGCGCGAACACCAGGGCTGACGCGCGCCGCAGGATGGCGGAGAGCAACTCGTCGGACGGGTTGAGGACGAACGACACCTTCCCTGGATGGCGTTCCTCCGCGTATGCCCGTAGCGCGCCTTCACCTTCGCCGCCGCCGGCCAGCACGACGGGAAGTCCGGCGGCGCGCCCCGTGTCGATGGCAGCTTCCAGGCGCTTGTACGGAACGAACCTGCTGAAGCCGAGGATGAATGCGTCGGGGAGTGCCTCGAGGCGAGCCTCGTCCTCTGCGGTGAGTGACGGTTCGGCCAGGATTCTCTCGACGTTCACATTCGGATAGATCACCTCGGCGTCCCGTTCCCAAGTATCGGCGATGCGCTGCTGGATGAAGCGGCTGTTCGCGGCGATCGCGATGGGCTCCTGGGCCCGCTTGCGGTCGAGGGGTTTTAACACCGCTGATGCGGCGCGAGCCAGGGGATTTCGCCCGCGTCCGTCGAGCTCGGGCACCCAGATGTATCTCGCGGGAGTGTGCGCGTAGACGAGCTTCTTCGCGTCGCGTGCCTCACCGGCGAAGCGCGCGTGGTGCGCGAACAGGTGTGAGCTGACCAGCATCCAATCGGCGGAGCGCGCTGGAAGGTGGCGCCAGATGGCCGGCATCAGCGGGAGGGAGAGTGCCTTCTTCCCCTTGAGCAGCGTGCGCGCGAGCAGCGTCTCGTTGACGGGGGTGAAGCGATCGCCGGCCTCGTTCCACAGGCACCAGCGCTCGGCATCTGGAAAGGCCGAAGCGATCGCCTCGAAGACATTCTCAGAGCCGCCCGCGCGCGCTAGCCACTCATGGACGATGATGCCGTTGGTCATGTTGTCATTCTCCCCGATGGCGGGTAGAACTGCGCCACGGCGTAAATTCAGTCCTCGAGTGGTTACCTCTTACACTCGAACCGTGATGAACGACAACGGCAACCGGCTCGCGGATCAGACGACGACCGTCGCGCGCAGAGCGAGCGACGCGCGCGAGGCGATAGGAGCGGCTGAACGAGCGGTTGAGCTGCGCAACGAGGCGGTCCGTGCCGCTGTGGCGGCAGGTGTCTCGGTCAGCACTGTTGTCGAGGTAACGGGTCTCACTCGAGCCGATGTCTACCGGATCATCGACGATGCCGATCAGTAATGGGTGACAGCTGTACCCCATCGGTCCCAAGGGAGTGGAGGAGATGGCACGGTCTGCGGAGGTGTCCTCGGGTATAGTCGGGACGGTTTTAACGTGTTCAGCAGATCAACCATGGGGGAAACGTTGGCGGCCCAGAAGAAGCGTTCGGTGGCGATCATCGGCACGCGAGGCTACCCGAGCTATTACGGCGGATTCGAGACAGCGGTGCGTCGCATCGCACCCTACCTCGCGGAGCGCGACTGGGATGTCAGTGTCTACGGTCGCCCCGGCGGGGTCGTGCTCGATGATCCACAGCGTGACCCGCGCGTGCACTCGCTCATCACGAAAGGGCTCGAGTCGCGCTCGCTGAGCACCCTCACGTATGGCCTCACTTCATCGTTGAGCGCCGTCCGGCGGCGCCCAGACGTCGCCCTTGTGATGAACGTTGCCAACGGGTTCTGGCTTCCGTTGCTCCGAGCGCGCGGGATTCCTTCAGTCGTCAACGTCGACGGCATTGAGTGGGAACGCGACAAGTGGAGCAGCCTCGGCAAGCGTGTGTTCGTCACGGGCGCGCGTTGGACGGCGAAGCACGCTACTGGCCTGATTTTCGACGCACATGCGATCGGCGACCGGTGGCGGAAGGACTTCGGCGTAGACGGCGACTTCATTCCGTATGGCGGCGATGAACGCGACGAACTCCCTCTCGAGCAGGGGCTGGAGCACCGGAAGTACGTGCTCCTAGTTGCCCGCTTTGTGCCCGAGAACACCGTCGGCGAGTTCCTCGACGCGGCCGAGGAACTGGGAAAGCGCCATGATGTCGTCATCGTCGGCTCATCGGGGTACGGTGGCGAGCTCGACGAGCGCGCGGAAGCACTCGCGTCGCGCGTTGAGCGCGTGAGGTGGCTCGGCCATCTTAAAGACGATGACCGGCTGCACGCGCTCTGGCAGCATGCCGGCGCGTACTTTCATGGCCACAGCGTCGGAGGTACGAACCCTGCACTCGTGCAGGCGATGGCGCTCGGTGCTCCCGTCGTTGCGCGCGGCACCGTGTACAACCGTGAGGTGCTCGGTGAGACCGCCGGCGAGTTCGCCGAGCCGAATCCGCGGTCGATCATCG
>JBQDJW010000471.1:0-2839 GCA_052086425.1 Pseudoclavibacter sp.
CGTATGCGTATCCGCGTGGGCGCGCCCACGATGGCTCCGGATGCTCCACTGCCGACGGGCGTGGAGCATCCGGGGCCATTCGGCGACACCCCACACATTGGGGAATCGCCGCAACGTTCTCACGCCATGTTTGTCACCATGCGCCAAATGCGGGTGACTTCGTGCGCCTAAGCTGGGGAGTTATGGCCCGAATCGAAAAGCTGCTCGTTGCCAACCGCGGCGAAATCGCCGTTCGCATCATCCGTGCAGCGAAAGACGCCGGCATTCCGTCAGTCGCCGTCTACGCCGACCAGGACCGCGATGCCGTGCACGTGCGTCACGCCGACGAGGCCTACGCGCTGCGGGGGACGACGAGCGCCGAGACCTACCTGATGATCGAGAAGATCATGTCAGCCGCTCGTCGCTCCGGCGCCAACGCGGTGCACCCGGGCTACGGATTCCTCGCGGAGAACAGTGACTTCGCGCGCGCCGTCATCGACGCGGGCCTCGTCTGGATCGGGCCGTCGCCCGAGGCGATCGACGCCCTCGGCGACAAGGTCACGGCGCGCCACGTCGCGGAGCGGGTCGGCGCCCCCCTCGCGCCCGGAACCCTCGAGCCGGTCACGAGCGCCGACGAGGTCGTCGCGTTCGCCGACGAGCACGGTCTGCCCATCGCCATCAAAGCTGCCTACGGCGGCGGCGGCCGCGGACTCAAGGTCGCCCGCGAGCGCGGCGAGATCGTCGAACTGCTCGAGGCCGCTCAGCGCGAGGCCGTCGCGTCGTTCGGCCGCGGCGAGTGCTTCGTCGAGAAGTACCTCGACCGCCCGCGCCACGTCGAGACCCAGTGCCTCGCCGACGCGCACGGCAACGTCGTCGTCGTCTCGACGCGCGACTGCTCGCTGCAGCGCCGCCACCAGAAGCTCGTCGAAGAGGCCCCTGCCCCCTTCCTCACCGATGCGCAGCGCGACGCCATGTACAGCGCGTCCAAATCGATCCTCAAGGAGGTCGGCTATGTCGGCGCTGGCACCTGCGAGTTCCTGCTCGCGGCCGACGGCACCGTCGCCTTCCTCGAGGTCAATACGCGACTGCAGGTCGAGCATCCGGTCTCTGAGGAGGTCACGGGCATCGACCTCGTGCGTGAGCAGTTCCGTCTCGCCGAGGGCGAGGAGATCGGGTACGACGATCCGGAGTCGCGCGGCCACTCGATCGAGTTCCGCATCAACGGCGAGGATGCGGGGCGCGGCTTCATCCCGGCCCCGGGGCACATCCAGATGTACAAGCTGCCCGGCGGCCCCGGCGTGCGCGTCGACTCCGGCGTGCGCACGGGCGACGTGATCTCGGGCGCGTTCGATTCGCTGCTCGCCAAGCTGATCGTCACCGGTACCAGCCGCGAAGAGGCCATGTCCCGCGCTCGGCGAGCCCTCGACGACTTCGAGATCAGCGGCATGCCGACCGTGATCCCGTTCCACCGCGATGTCGTCCGCCAGCCCGCCTTCACGGCCGAGAACGGCTCGTTCGACGTGTTCACGCGCTGGATCGAGACCGAGTACGACAACACGATCGAGCCGTGGTCTGGCGAGGCCGAGGAACTGCCCGGCCCGGCCATGCGCCGCAACGTGGTCGTCGAGGTGAACGACAAGCGCATCGAGGTGTCGCTGCCGGAGCGCCTGCTGATCGCCGCGGGCATTCAGCACGGCGGCGTCGGTCGCACCATGCAGGGAGCCGCGCCGCGGCGCCGCACGCCGACGGCCGTTTCGGCCGCGGGCAAGGGCATGGTGAAGGCGCCGATGCAGGCGACGATCGTGAAGTTCCAGGTCGAAGAGGGGCAGGCGGTCGTGAAGGGCGACCTGCTCGTCGTGCTCGAGGCCATGAAGATGGAGCAGCCGATCCACGCCGAGCGCGACGGCGTCGTGCGCGGCCTGCAGGGAGCGCCTGGCGAGACCATCTCGAGCGGGACGAAGCTGCTCGAGCTCGTCGACGCGTAGGCGGGGCGCGGAGGTCTCCCGGCGGCGACCTCCGCTCCGCCCGCTACTCGTACCGCTCGACGAGCACGCGGCCGATCCGCGCGAGCTCCGCGCGCACCGGATCTGGACCCTCGACGACGGCGACGTGCGCCCACCCGGCGAGCTGCTCTGCGAGCGCCGTCACGTTCTGCGCGCGCACGCGGATGCGCCCATCGGCGACGTCGACGACCGCCGCCTGCACGCCGAACGCATGACGAATCGGCTCGAGCGCCCACGGCTCGACGCGGACGATCGCCTCGGCCGCCCCGCGCATCCCTTCGATGCGGGAGGTCGCCCGCTCCCACGCCGCCGAGAGGTCGAACGCTGGGTCTCGCGGAACCCGCTCACTCATGACGACGACCGCGCCGATGCGATCGAGCCGGAACAGTCGCGGCTCGTCGCCGATCGCGGCACCGCGCCGGAGCGCGAGCAGGTACCAGTGCTCGCCGCGCGCCGCGAGCCCGAGCGGCGCGAGATCGACCGCGGGCGCGCCGCGATACTCGACCGACACGACCGTGCCGCGCGCGATCGCCCGTTGCAGGGGCGCGAGCGCGTCGGGAGCAGCGACCGCCTGCCTGCCCCACGGCGCCTCGTCGCGCACGGTCGACTCGACGACGCGCTCGACGCCCTCGCGGAACGTCGCCGGGATCGCCCGCAGCAACTTGCGCGCCGCATCCGCCGACGCGCCCGGCACACCCCGGGTCTGCGCGAGCAGCGCGAACAGGGCCGTCGATTCGGGCTCGGTCAGCCCCGTCAAATCGGTGCGCGCACCTCCGACCAGATGCCAGCCGCCACCGCGACCCTGCTGCGAGTACACGGGCACGCCGGCCGCCGAGAGCGCCGCGAGATCACGCCTG
>JBQDJW010000471.1:2849-3263 GCA_052086425.1 Pseudoclavibacter sp.
CGACCGAGACCTCGAGCTCATCGGCGAGCTCGACCGCCGTGACGCGCTCGCGCGACTGCAGCGCGAAGAGCACGCGGAGAAGGCGGTCGGCTCGCATGCGTCGACGATCTCACGGAAACTGCGCAATAGGTGAGCACTTTGATGCGCAGACTTGAAGGCATGGCGCCCACCGAGGGCGCGGAACGGGAGAGGGAACGATGCTTCGAGGACTCGCGAATCTGAATCTGGTCGCCGACGACATGGGCGCGGCCATCGAGTGGTACGCCGGGGTGTTCGGCGAGCAACCGTACTTCGTGCGGCCCGAGACGGGTGAGCCGCAGTACGCCGAGTGGCGGTTCGGCGACGACGACGACGAGTTCGCGCTCATGAGCAGCGCGTTCCGCCCCGCGCTCGCCGAGCCTGGCGGGGCCGTCG
>JBQDJW010000472.1:0-799 GCA_052086425.1 Pseudoclavibacter sp.
ATCAACGATTTCAAGGTGACGAACGAGGATACAGTTTTCTCCCGGTTGGGGCACCACGCGATGGCCCCGAGATCCAGGTGATCTCGGGGCCATCGTCATTCCCGCTCGGGGTCGGCGACGGCTTGCGAGTGTCGGTCTCTAAGGATGGCGGTTGGGCCCGTCGCAGCGGGTGGCCCCGCGCCTGGATGCCCCGCCGCGCGTCAGTGGTCGCGCAGGCGCTCGATCAAATCGGCTTTGCGCAGCCGGGAATATCCCGTGATGCCCAACTCGCGCGCTCGGTCGCGCAGCTCGTCCACGGTTCGTTCCTCGTAGTTCTCGGCTTCGCCTCCGCGTTTCCCGACCGACGACCGGCCCTCGTTGGCGGCCGCGTTGGCGATGCGGGCGGCCTTCTCCTTCGAATCGCCATTGTCGCGGAGTTCTTCGTAGAGCTCTTCGTCCTTGATGCTTGGATTCGGCATGCCAGGTGTCCCCTCTCTCGCAAAAACTCTTCTTCGCTGTGTGACGGTGCTCGGCCCTATCGATGCGGCGGTCGTGTCACATCGTTGTCGCGGACGCGACGTTCCGGCGGCTCCTCCGAGCGCGCGCACTCCTCGTATTCGGAGCGAACCGGCACTCTCACGTCCGTGATTCAGGGCACTGTCGGCGTCATCGCGATCGCGTCGGTCGCCTTGCCAGCGTATGTGCCGGCGATCAAAACGCTCAGGGAATGGGCTGTCAGTTCATGAATGGGTTCCTGCGCGCCCGCCGCCGCAGAGGTCGGAGAGGACGTCTGTCGGAAAGACAGTTCCGGTGGGAGGGG
>JBQDJW010000472.1:809-3261 GCA_052086425.1 Pseudoclavibacter sp.
ATGACGACCTCGATGGCGTCGCGGAGGGAGACGCGGGAATCCTGCGGACATCCGCGTAGCCTTGGCGCATGGCCGATCAACCCGCCAAGCGCCGAAGGGGTCGGCCCCGAGGCGGTGAATCCGACGCGAGGGCGCGCATCCTCAACGCCGCCGTGCACGAGTTCGCCGAGCACGGCTATGACAGCGCGACGACGCGCGGCATCGCGGCACGGGCGGGTGTCGACGCCGCATCACTGCACCACCACTTCGGCACCAAAGCCGATCTGTTCGCCGCGGTCATCGATACCCCGATCAGGCCAGACCAGATCGTGGGACGCGTGACCGACGGCCCGGTCGACGGCATGGGCGAGCGTCTCGTGCGAGTGGTGCTCGGTGCGGTCGAGAGCGCCGACGAGGGGCCGCGGGCCGTCATGCTGCTGCGTACGGCCATCGGCAGCCGCCTCACCTCCCCGTTGCTCGCCGGATATCTGCAACGCGAGGTCATCGGGCCGCTCGCCGCGCACCTCGGCCTCGACGACGCGCTATTGCGCGCCTCGCTCGCCGCCAGTCAGATCGGCGGGCTTATCGTCGCGCGGCACGTGCTCAAGCTGCCGGCGCTCGCCGATGCGTCGGTCGACGAGATCGCGCCGCGCGCCGGCGCCGCTATCCAGAGCTACTTGGTGGTCTGATCGGTGAGGGTCGGGGTCGCGCGGGTGACCGGCGGTCCTGGCTGCCTCGCCGCCTGTGAGGACCTGGAGATCTCTTGACCCCGATGTTCGCAGGACGCAATAATTCATCAAGCGATGAATTATCGCGTTGACGTCGAGGAGGCATCGTGAGCACAGCATCCGCACACGACCCGAGCTGGGGAGACCGGCCGCGACCGGAACCCGTGCCCCGCCTCGCGGAGCCATCGCCTGCGAGCGCAGAGCTGCCGCCCGAAACCGATGTGCTCATCGTCGGCGCCGGCCCGACCGGGCTCATGCTCGCGAACTGGCTGCAGCGGCTCGGCATCGACCACGTCGTCATCGACAACAAGCACGGCCCGACGCGAGAGTCGCGCGCGATCGCCGTGCAGGCCCGCTCCCTCGAGATCTACGCGCAGCTCGGGCTCATCGACGCCGTGCGTAACGCGTCGATCTCGGCGAAGCACGTTCGCCCGGGCTGGTTGCGCCGACTGGCGCCCCTGGCGGTTCCGGTCGGCAGGCTCGGCATCGGCCAGACCCCGTACCCCGGCGTGCACACACTCGAGCAGTCGGCCAACGAGCGCCTGCTGCTCGAGCACCTCGAAGCGGCTGGCGGCGGCGTTGCGTGGGGCACCGAGTTGTTCGGGCTCGAGGCCGGAGCCGACTGGGTCACCGCGCGCGTCGGGCGCGCGCCGGCCGACGGAGACGGCGGCGACGATGCGGGCGGGGGCCGGATGCTGCGCGCCAGATGGTGCGTCGGGGCCGACGGCGCGTCGTCGCCGGTGCGCAAGGCCGCCGGCATCGACTTCGCCGGAACGACGCGCCCCGACACGTTCTGGGTCGTAGACGGGCACGACGTGCGGGGGCTGCGGGCCGAGTCGATCACCGTGCGGGTCGGGCCTTCGGCGTTCCTCATCACGTTCCCTCTGCCGGGTACTCGCAGGCACCGCCTCATCGGTGTCGTACGCGGCCAGCCGGACGAGGCGGCCGCGCGGCGAATCGCGGGCGATCGGTTCGGCGTGACGTGGGGTGAGTCGGGATGGTTCGCGACGTACCGCCTGCATTCCCGCGTCGCTGAGCATTTCCGCGATGGGCGCATCCTGCTCGCCGGCGACGCTGCGCACGTGCACTCGCCGGTCGGCGGCCAAGGCATGAACACGGGTTTGCAGGACGCCCACAACCTCGCGTTCAAGCTCGCGGCGGTGCTCGGCGGGCGGGCGGACGGCCGGCTACTCGACCGGTACGAGGCTGAGCGGCGCCCGGTGGCCGAGCACCTCGTCGAGGTGAGCGACGAGGCGTTCAACGTCGCGACGAGTTCCGACCGACGAATGCGAATGATGCGACGGGTCGCGGTGCCCCTCCTCGCCCCGGTCATCCCGGTGGTGGCTCGCACGCCGCTCGGTCACCGCATGGTCGGAATCGTCGGCCAGTGGCGCATCCACTACTGGATGTCGGATGCGGCCAAGCGTCGCGCTCGCGGGCGCCGCGATCGGGTGGTCGGCAGGCGGCTGCCATGGACGGGCTCGAACCACGACGTGCTGCGCACCGCGACGTGGCAGGTTCACGCCTACGCGCCGGTCGGACCGGCCCTCAACGGACTGCCGCCCCTCGTGGCCGAGGCGCACCGCTTCGACCCGAGGCCCGACCTGGGGCTCCGGCCCGAATACTGGTACCTCGTGCGACCCGACGGATTTGTCGCGGCCGCCGCCCGCCCGGCACAGGCCGCGCGCGAGTTCGCGCGGGTGCTGCGCGAGCACGGATTCGCAAACGACGCCGCGGCTCCGGCA
>JBQDJW010000473.1:0-3256 GCA_052086425.1 Pseudoclavibacter sp.
GTCAGCGGACTGCGGCTTGCCCCCGACCGCGCGGTGCTTCTGCGCCCAGCCATTCGCCCGACTCCTCTCCCCATTGACCTACTTACAGCGTAAGTGTACCTTCACTTACAACGTAAGTTGGTCTCACAAACGAGGAGCGAACATCATGCAGCAGGTCGGCATCGTCGGCGTATCGGGAAAACTCGGACAGTACTTGGCGCGCGAAGCGCTCGATCGCGGCCACAGCGTGGTCGGGGTCTGCCGCGAGCAGAGCGTGTCGAAGCTTGGCGACCTGGCGGATGCGATCACGGTGGTTCCTGGCGACACCAACGATCCTCGGGCGGTCCGCACCGCGATCAGCACGTGCGACGGGGTGCTCTCGATCCTCGTGCCGTGGGGCGTGAACCACTATGCCTCTGGAACCGCACAGGCAGTCATCGACCACGCGAAGCCCGGCGCACGGCTGGTCTTCTCCTGCGGGTGGCACGTACCCGGACACCCGGACGACATCTATCCGACGTCACGGGTGATCGCCCAGTCCGCGATGACGAAGCTCATGCGGGCCATCCGCGTCATGGACATCGACGATCAGGTCGCGGCCGCGAGACTCATCTACGACAGCGGCACGCGCTGGACCGTCGCGCGTGGAAGCACACTCGAAGAAGGCGCCCCTCAGGGCCCTCCCGCCTGGGCCGAGCATGTGGGGCATCCAATGCTCGCAAGCGATCGGATGCGCCGGATTGACTACGCCACGTTCATGGTTGACGCCCTCGGCGATGACGAACTGGTCCGCAAAGCTCCCGCGCTCGTCGGGCGTTTGGCGCCGAGCGCGGTGGCCCACGAGACGTCTGCATAGCCCCCGGACGCACCGAATCAGCCAGGGAGACCCCAATGCACCCTCACAACGCCACTTCCGGACTCGCGACACCAGACATGCACGGGGCGCTCGTCGCACTGTGCGTCGCAGCGTTCGCCGACGAGCCTCTCGCGGCGTGGCTTCACCCGGACCACGTCGAGCGCGAGACCTCTCTCAACGCCGGCTTCGACCACATGCTCCGAGAGGGGATTCGCGCGAAGCGCGTCACGGTCGTGGTGTCACCGACCGGCGTCCCCCTGGGAACCGCCTTTTGGCAAGCGGGGCCCCCTGCCGACGAACCCCCGATCACTGGAACGGATCCGCTCTCACGACGTTTGCGGGCCGTGCAGCAGGCCACTGCGTCGCGGCGTCCACGACGAGCGCACCGGTATCTCCCTTCCATGGCCGTCCACCCGGATGAGCGGGGCAGAGGCCTGGGCGGCGCGCTCCTCGCGACCGTGATCGAACACGCCGCGGCCGCGAACAAGATGATCTATCTGGAAGCCTCGTCGATCGACAATCGGCGCTTCTACACCAGGCATGGCTTCCGCTCGGTCGGAGATCAGCTCGTCGTCGCCGACGACGCTCCGGCCTTGCACCCCATGGCGCTCGAGCCGCCGCGTCCAGTACCACCCGCGAGCATTTGAGCCACGTGCGGTGCGGTCGAGCGTCGTGCCCGGGCGTGGGACGAGCCGTGCAGTGGCCCTAGACGGCCATCCGGGAGTCCGGGCGATTCCGCACGAGCGGCTCCGAGGCCACGAGGCCCGGCACCTCCTCCGGATGCTCGATGCAGCCGTCGAAGAGTCCAAGCTGGTCGAAATGCAGCCGCGCACGGATTCGCGAGCCATGCTCGTCGTGCGAGATCTTCAGCACGGCACCGCGATCGTGCAGGTACGACACGAGGTCGCCGCGCGAGTACGGAACGACGAGGTCGATCTCGAGCTGCGGCTTCGGAATCGTGTCGGCGATGCGCTCGAGCAGTTCGTCGATGCCCAGGCCCGTTCGAGCCGAGACGAACACCGCGTCGGGTTCGAGGCCGCGCAACTCGAGCATCCGGCTCTCGTCGATCAGGTCGGCCTTGTTGAAGGTGACGATCTCGGGGATGTCCCGCCCGTCGACATCGCCGATCACGTCGCGCACGGTCGCGAGCTGGGCGGCCGGGTCGGGGTGCGACGCGTCGACGACGTGCACGATGACGTCTGACGATTCGACCTCTTCGAGCGTCGATCGGAACGCCTCGACGAGCTGGTGCGGCAGGTTGCGCACGAAGCCAACAGTGTCCGCGAGCGTGTACGGTCGCCCGTCCTCGGTGGTGCTGCGGCGAACGGTCGCATCGAGCGTCGCGAACAATTGGTTCTCGACGAGCACGCCGGCGCGAGTGACGCGGTTCAAGAGGCTCGACTTGCCCGCGTTCGTGTAGCCGGCGATCGCGACCGAGGGCACGGCGTTGCGCTCGCGCGATGCGCGCTTCGTGTCGCGCCCGGCCTTCATGCCGGCGATCTGGCGCCGCAGCTTGGCCATACGCGTGTGGATGCGACGGCGGTCGAGCTCGATCTTCGTCTCACCAGGTCCGCGCGAACCCATACCGGCGCCGGCGCCGCCGACTTGGCCACCGGCCTGGCGCGACATCGACTCACCCCAACCGCGAAGGCGGGGAAGCAGGTACTCGAGCTGCGCGAGCTCGACCTGCGCTTTGCCCTCACGACTCTTGGCGTGCTGGCTGAAGATATCGAGGATCACCGCGGTGCGATCGATGACCTTGACCTTGACCGCGTCCTCGAGCGCACGGCGCTGCGACGGAGCGAGTTCGGCATCGGCGATGACCGTGTCGGCGCCAACCGACGCGACGATCTCGGCGAGCTCCTGCACCTTGCCGCGGCCGAGGTAGGTCGCGGGGTCGGGGTACGGTCGACGCTGCAGCACTCCGTCCAGCACGGCGGCGCCGGCAGTCTCGGCGAGGGCGGCGAGCTCCTGCAACGAGTTCTCTGCATCGTCGAGGGTGCCGGAAACGAAGACGCCGATGAGCACGACCCGTTCGAGGCGCACGCGCCGGTACTCGACCTCGGTGACGTCGTCGAGTTCGGTGCGCAGGCCGTCGACGCGCCGCAGCGAGCGACGCGCATCGCGGTCGAGCTGGTCGCCGTCGCGATCAGTGCCGGATGCGGTGGTTACGTCCTGCAACGCTTGTGCAGATCCGAAGACGGTCGTGGCGGCTCGGGCGCCGTCGGCACGCGCGAGCACGCGGTCGACCGCGTCGACTGCTGCGCCGCCGCTGCGGGCTTCGGATGCGGGCGTCACCAACGCTTCGGCGCTTTCGTCGCCATTGACGTGCGCGTCGGCCGCGGATGAGGTGGAAGCGGGGTCGTTCTCGGGCAGCGTTGAAGCTCCGGCGGTATCACGTGGAGGGGAAATCGTCATGTT
>JBQDJW010000474.1:0-3254 GCA_052086425.1 Pseudoclavibacter sp.
GGTGGTCTTGCCGATGTTTGGCTCCCCCGACACGATCACGCCGAGCTTGCCGTGGGACTTGTATTGGTTGAGCATCAGCCGTCTCAGGATCTCCGTCTCGATCGCCGCGAACTGAGCTGTGTTCACCACCGGGCCGCGGATCATGAACTGCTTACGCGCTTCGCGATTCATCGCACGGTCGGCCGGCGACATCGCATCCAGCTCGGCGCGGGTGGTCGGGAGCGGCTTGTCCAACGTCTCGCTGACGAACGCTGACCAACCCTCCCGCGTACTGATGGCCTGCGTCATGTCAGCCGCTCCCACACTCCGTCGTCATCGGTGAGCAGCGAGAAGCCGCCGCCGTGTTCCCAAATGACCTCGTCACCGATCGCCTCGTTCACGGGTTCTTCGCGGGCTGTCGTCTGCGCGTTGCTCGTGTAGTGCATCGGGTCACGATCGACCTCTGCAGCCCGGACCTTGCGGTTGTGTTTCTTCCCCGGCCGCACCCACTGGGCGCGCTTCATCCGATCCGCCAACTGCGAGGCATCCTCCCGGACCGCACGATCGGCATCGACATCGACGGCGCGGGACTCCCGCCAGATATCGCCGCCCATCGGTTCGTCGAGCAGATCAGCGGCGGCGCGGAACGGCACGAACTCACCCTCGTGTTCGATCCAGATGTAGAGCGGATTGTGGGGGTCGTACCGGATGCGGCACGGGCGGGTCGCCCCTTCACCGTGTGCGCCGGCAGCCCTCAGCTCGGGGAGCCGCTTGGACCGGTAGACGCGGCGTTTGAAGTTGACGCCATAGTCCTGCAGCGTGCACGTCTTGGCGGGGAGAAGACCGATGAAGTCGTCGACGCCGAAGGGCACATGGATCTCGGGGGCGACCCGCCGGTAGGCGCGGAACATCTCGTTCGGAGTCAAGTGTCGACCGGGCAGGAGCGGGTCGGCGAGCCCATCGTGCGTGCGGTTCTGCCACTCGATCGCAACCCAGTCCTCGAGCAACTCCTGCAGTTGAGCCAGTGCGAGCACATCGCCCGTCGGCTCCTCACGCCCGCGGCGATCCACGCTGCCACCGGTGAACCCCTCGAGGTACTGCACGAAACGAGTCACCATCGACTCGAACGTACGCTCCACGTGCGGCTTGTCTGTCGGAGTCTCCTTCGCGGCGAAGATCAATGAGATGCCCAACCTCGCGCAGCCTTCGCGGAACGCCCGGGAGCGGAAGATCTTTCCGTTGTCAGTCGTGATCGTCTCGGGGAAGATGTAGGGCTGTGCGAGGCGGTGCTCATCGAGACGCTCCTGCGTGATCATGAACTGCCCCGCCCACGTCGCCGCCATCCGCTCCCGATGCTCGCGCGCCCCCGGAGGACGCATGTCGTACGGCGTCAGCGCGCGAGCCAAGACCCCCGCAAGGTCGGCGCTGTTGGTCGCGATCGCGCGGACCATCGCTGCGAGGATCGACCGAGTCGCCACATCATGAATGATCGTGAGCTCCGCGCGGTTCAGGCGCCCGTCCAGCAGCCGGGACGGCACATCGATGATCGTGGAGTCGATCTGAACGTGCTCGCCCGGTCGGAGGGAACCGTGAAGACCAAATGCCCTGCCGGGCTTGTTCGCCGCGGTCTCTCTTCCTCGCGCCGACGCGTTCAGTTTTCGGGCCGTCGGGTGCGTCGCGATCAACCGATACAAGGTCCGGTCGCTGGGTAACTCGACACCCTCCCCGAAGTCTTCCTCGATCATCCATTTCACATTGTCGACCGTGCGGGTCCGTGTCCCCGAGGACCGCTTCACCCCCGCCGCGCCGAGATCGCTCAGCGCACCCGCGATGCGCGCATCGATCACCGGCTTCCGTCCGTTGAATCGGCGTTTGTCCATCAGCCCCACGACGCCTTCGGCGAGATACCGCTGGAACTTGCGGCGAATCGTCTCCGTCGACGCCTCGATATGTGGCCGCAACGCCGCACGCACGTCCGCCAGCAATGGGGTCAAGTCACTGCCCGCATCGACAGCGCGCTTCACGACTTCGAGCTGCTCAACCCACAGTTCCACGGCCTGCCGCTCGGTCTCGGGCAACCCAGCGATCAGCTGCAAGTCCGTCGGCTCGGTGGACGGCGGCCGCACGTCACGCCAAACGATATCCGGCATGCGAAGCAGTTCTTCGATGACAACCTCGCGGACGAACTCCTCCGTAAGAGAGCGTAGGAGCGCATGGCGGTAGTCGACAGCGATGACGACGAACTCGTGATCGTCCCACATCAGCTGTGTTCCGATCCCGGCGCGCATGACCTATACCGCCTCCGCCATCGCGCTCAACGAGAGCGGAGAATCCTCGTCCACCTCGAGCAGTCCCCACCACAGCGCCGAGTAGATCGCGCCCAACGGTTCCGCGCATACGCCGTCAAGCAGGGCGGCCCACCCCCTTAGCGTCCGACATTCCCCGGTGCGGTCCCGCAAGCGGGTGTTCGCCGGCGCTGAGATCCAGCGGTCGAAGCGATATCCCGAGAGAAAGCGAAGGTTCCGGTGCTCGCTTATGGAGATGTCGCTGACGACGACGTAGTCCCACCCGAGCTGCTCACTCAACTCGGCTGTGCGAGCGAACACCTCAGCGTCGTCTTCATCGATCTGCCGAGCGGGCTTGACGTCGACGATCGCAGCTCCGCCACCGCGGTAGCGGACGAAGAAGTCGGGTGCGTGCTTTCCGGGACCTCCCGACCAGTGGATCCACATCGGCTGAGCAGCCAGGCCGACCACTCGGCGATCACGATCGAGCCGCATCAGAGCCGCACGCTCATACAACGACTCGAACCAGACGTGCGAGCTCGTGGTCGCCGCCCAGTAGTAGCCCTCATAGTTGCGCTTGTGCTTCCACGACGACGGCGTTCGCACGACGTCCACCGACTCGAACGGAACGTCCACCGCATCCAGCACATCGCGGCGGTCATGCTTCCCGCCGATGACCCACTCGACCTCCGCACGTATCGACACCGCCCGCACCGCCTGCTGAGATCCGCTCACGCTCGCTCCCCTCACTCACAGAATGTTCAGTTGAGGATCCGAACCCGACGGCGCCAGAGTACGACTCGTAGCACGCCAGCCCGAACGGTAGCTGCCGCGTGTCGCGAGACCCGCCCACAGAATCAATGGCACGGACGACAGGATCAACCGCACATATACAAGATCAATGGCACGGACGACAGAATCACTGTCATCGGACAGATCCCCTCGGGAATCAGCTCGGCTGCGACCTTGTCGCCGTCAGGGTAGAGCGAC
>JBQDJW010000475.1:0-3250 GCA_052086425.1 Pseudoclavibacter sp.
GTGCGGACGGGCGAGTCCTCGCCGCCGTCAACGTGAACGCGCACGCGGCCGAGACGTCGCTCGAAAAGCTCACGGACGAATACTTGCCGCCGCTGCTGCGCACTGCGGCCGACCTCAGTGTCGACTACACGCTGCGCTCGCGCGTGCCGCTCGAGGGGGCCGACGCATAGGTCTGGTCGTCGGCGGTTCCGCGCGCGGCGCTCGCCCGGGGGTCGTGACACGGCCGTTCGGCGTCCCTGTCTGAGGGGCCGTGAAGCGTCGTTCAGTGTCGCTCCTCGCGGGTCCGCGAGGCGGGTGATCGAGGGCCGGCGCCGGCGCGAGCCTCCCCTCGTGACGCCGGCCGCACCGGCTTCTCGGACGCTGATTCTCTGCTGCCGTCGCGTGCGCCGCCGCCGCTTGCTGTTCAGTCGTGGTTGTTCCGGTCGCGCCACGTTCGGCACAACTCACCAGTGAACGAACGAGGTCGGCGTGAGGGGGCGCGGACGTCGTGAGGGGCGCCTCGCTCCCTTGACAGGGCTGCTCCGCCATCGCAGGATGTGTATTGAAAGAGTTCAGCACGTACTCATACAGTACGTGAGATTGAATCAGAGAGGATTCACATCGAATGAGCATCACGGCAGATCCGGCCGCGACCGACGAGGCAGCGCCCGCGACCGATCCCACGAAGCAGGTGCCGGTGGACGACGCCGCTGCGGCGGAAGAGACGCTGGCGCCCTACCCTGCGTCGTACCCGCCGCAGAACCTCGGCCGCCGCACGCTCCTCGACGAGGCGAAGGACATGGAGCGGATGCTGCTCGATGCCGAGGAGACCATCGAGAATGAGCGGCGGGTGCCCGATGAGATCACCGACCGCATGTACGAGAACGGCATCTACCGCGCGCTCATGCCGCGCGAGCTGGGCGGCCTCGAAGTGCACCCGCTCGAGTGGCTCGACGCGGTCGAAGAGATCTCGCGCGTCAACGGGTCGGTCGGTTGGCTGTGCATGCTCCACTCCGGGCAGACGTTCCTGCGGCAGGACGTGATGGAGAAGCTCCTCGAAGAGAACCGCTGGATCACGGCGTCCAACGTCGGCCGCGCAGCGGGCAAGGCCGTTCGTGTTCCCGGCGGCTATCGCATCAGCGGACGGTGGTCGTTCACGAGCGGCTCACCGGAGGCGACCTTTCTCTCGGGGCGCTCGGTGCTCTACGACGAGAACGACGAGCCCGTCATCAATCCGCGCGACGGCCTGCACTGGTTCATCGTCGGCATGTGGCCGGCGACGGATGCGACCCTCATCGACACGTGGGACGGCCACGGATTGCGCGGGTCCGGCTCGGGCGACTTCGAGATCGACGACCTCTTCGTGCCGCGCGAAATGGTCAACGAGGCTGGCATCTGGAAGCGGCCATATGACCGTGCCCTCTATCGGCACTGGTTCAACGTGATGGCCCACGGCGCGCATGCCCTCGGTCTCGCGAAGGCGGCGATCGAGGAATTCGTCGGGCTCGTGCACCAGGGGGCCAAGCGCGGCTCGTACCGGCAGGCGCGCCTCGGTAAGGATGCGATGAATCAGTTCGCGCTCGGCAAGGCCGACACGATGGTGCGCGCGGCCAGGTCCTACCTGTGGGAGGTCACTGCGGAGGCCTACGACGACGCGGTGAAGCAGTGGCCCGTCGACTACGACATCCGCGTGCGTCAGCAGGCCGCGCTGCTCAACGCTGTGCACGTATCGCGCCAGGCCGTCGACACGCTCTTCCAGCAGGCAGGCGCGCCCGCCGTCTTCCGCGGTCGGCGCCTCGAGCGCATCCACCGCGATCTGCTCACGGCGGCGAATCACGCGCTGATGGCAGAGGCGGCGTTCGACCGGATCGGCCAGTACCTCATGTCGAAGGACTTGCCGGGCGGCCCGGAGATCGAGATCGGCGGCATCAGCTTCATTCCCGGCCCGCACCCGCAGCACGATGCGACGAAGCCGTGGCAGGAGTGGGTGCGCGAGGCCGAGACTCGCACGCCGGAAGAGGCCGCGGCGAACGCCCGAAACGCCGAGCGGTCTTGACGACGCGGAACACCCTCTCTACCGTCTAGGTGGACACATTCTGTACTGACTGTCAGATAGTGATACGTATCTGATGGTCGGTTGAGTCAGGCAAACGATGGAGTTTCCTTGTCATCATTGACAGTTCAGGCGTTGCACAAACATTTCGGCGCATTCCACGCGATCAAGGGCGCGCACCTCTCGGTCGCCGAGGGCGAGTTCGTCACCCTCCTCGGCGAGAGCGGATGCGGCAAGACCACGACGTTGCGATGCATCGCCGGTCTCGAGACACCCACTGCGGGGCGCATCCAGATCGGTGACCGCGCCGTGTACGACGGCGACCGCAGGATCGAGGTTCAGCCCGAGAAGCGCGAGACCGGCATGGTGTTCCAGAGCTACGCGCTGTGGCCGCACCTGACGGTGATCGAGACGGTGCTGTACCCGCTGCGCCGCCGCCGCATGAAGGGAAAAGAAGCGATGGCGCGGGCCCGCGAAATGCTCGAGATCGTCGGGCTCGAGCAGCATGCGACCAAGCCGGCGACCTCGCTCTCCGGCGGGCAGCAGCAGCGCGTCGCGCTCGCTCGGGCCCTCGTAGCCCGCCCCCAGCTCATGCTCTACGACGAGCCGCTCTCGAACCTCGACCCGTCACTTCGGCGGCAGGTGCGCGATGAGATTCTGCGGCTGCACACGATGAATGGCGCCACCTCGGTGTACGTCACCCACGACCTCGAAGAGGCGATGCACCTGTCGGACCGCATCATCGTCATGCAGTCGGGGCTTCTCGAACAATCGGGCACCCCGTCGGAGATCTTCTCGAAGCCGACGAATGAATTCGTCGCCACGTTCGTCGGCTTCGAGAACCTGCTCGCCGCCACGGTCACGGCCGTTCGCAGCGGTGCGATCGAGCTCGAGCTCACTGCGACCGGCGACCGCGCGGCGCTCCCGGCGAACTCCGCCTCCGGCGACGTCGCCGCCGGCGACGACGTCACGATCGCGTTCCGCGCGGCGAACGCACTCGTGCACGGCGACGCGGTCGCTGCGAACGACGACCGGCTGGTCTTCTGCGGCGCGATCGAGCGGGTCGACTTCCTCGGCTCGCGCAACGAGTACCGCATCGACGTCGGCGGGGCGACCCTGCGCGTCGCCGAGTCGGAGCGCGAATACCGGCAGCAGACGTTCAGGCGCGAGGCCGGAGCGCGCGCGTGGGTGTCGGTGGCCGCCGACCTCGTCACCGTG
>JBQDJW010000476.1:0-3243 GCA_052086425.1 Pseudoclavibacter sp.
ACCGGATGCGGTGGTCGCCCGGCTGCGCATCCCACGCGAAACTCCACTGCACCCAGGTGTCCGACGAGATCGCGGTCGCGAGGGTCGCCGCCTCCCAGTCGCCATCGTCGATCTGCACCTCGACGCCCTCGATGCCGGTGTGCTGGTGCCACGCGACGCCGGCGATGACGACCTCGCCCGCCGCGAGCTCCTCGCGGATGCGGGGCACGTCGATGCGCGACTGCAGCTTGATGGGGCCGCGCTCGGTCCATCCGCGGGTCGACCAATAGGCCGAGTCGGCGTCGAAGCGCGTCACCTTGAGCTCGGTGACCCACTTGGTCGCCGACACGTACCCGTAGAGGCCCGGCACGACCATCCGCACCGGGAACCCGTGCTGCAGCGGCAGCGGCTCGCCGTTCATGCCGATCGCGAGGATCGCGTCGCGCCCGTCGTCGGTGAGCACCTCGAGCGGGGTCGACGCCGTGAAGCCGTCGACCGACCGCGAGAGCACCATGTCGGCGTCGCCGAGCGGACCAGCCTGGGCGAGCAGGTCGCGAATCGGGTAGCCGAGCCATCTGGCGTTGCCGATGAGCCCGCCGCCGACGTCGTTCGACACGCACGCGAGCGTCGTGTCGGTCTCGATGAGCGGCAGGGCGACGAGCTGGTCCCAGGTGAGCGTGACCTCGCGCTCGACCAGCCCGTGAATGCGCAACGACCAGTCCTTCGGCTCGACCTGCGGTACGACGAGCGCCGTGTCGATGCGGTAGAAGTCGCTGTTCGGCGTGACGACCGGCGCGAGGCCCGGGATGCCGAGGTCGGCTCCCGCGGGTATCGGCGGAGCGGCCGTCGCCGGCGCGGGCAACCGGAGCGCCGTGCGAATCGTCGACACGGCCGCTGATCCGGCGCTCGACAGCTGGGAGCCGGCGGCCGCGAGCACGCCGACGAGCGCCGTGCCGCCCGCCCAGGCGAGGAAACTGCGGCGGCCGACGCCTCCGGGACTCGAGGCAGGGGCCGGCTGCTGTGGGGCGCGTTCGCCGGTGAGGTCACGGCCGCCGCCGGCTGCATCGCGCGCCTGATCGCCGTTCGCGGTGCCGCCTCGTCGCGCGGTCGCACCGACTGCGCTGCCAGGGCGCGGCATCGACGCCGCCCCGCCCTCGCTCGCAGCGCCGGGCCCACCGGCGGCGGGCGACGCCCGCACCGCGCGAGGCACGAGCAGGTTCACGGCGATCGCGCTCACCCCGCCCGCGACGACGGATGGCAGCCACGCGATGCCGTCGGCATCGGCCCGAGTGAGGGCCGCGATGGCGCCGACCGCTCCGAGGGCGGCAGCGACGACGA
Organism: Pseudoclavibacter sp.; assembly: GCA_052086425.1. GTDB lineage: Bacteria > Actinomycetota > Actinomycetes > Actinomycetales > Microbacteriaceae > Pseudoclavibacter. Next base: position 1,318 of record JBQDJW010000476.1, read on the forward strand.
AGCCGATGGGTTCGCGGATGGCCTGGAGGACGCCAGCGATCGCGGCGACGACGAGCAGCACGATCGCGATGAGAACGAGCAGGGCCGCCTTGTCGTTCGTGCCGAACAGTGCGATCGCGGTGTCTTTCGCCCACGACGGCGCGAGGTCGATCAGGGTGCCGCCGATGACGGCGAACGGGCTCGACGACGGCGCCGCGAACACGGCGACGAGCTCGCCGAGACCGGCGCCGAGCACGATCGCCGCGACGCCGGCGAGCGCCGAGCGCCAGAGCCGGGCGAACCAGCCGGGCCGCGCTCCGGAAGGTGACGTGGGCGCATCCGCGCCGTCTTCACGATCGTGCTGTATCGCCGTCATGTCGCGCCTCGCGTCACTGCCGTTCGTCGTTGGTCGTCGCGTCGTCGTCGATCGTCCGTCGGGGCCGATCAGCCCTCGCTCTCCGCCTCGCCATTCTCCATGTCTTCGCCGTCCATTCCACCGTCGTCGTTCATCTCCTCGTCGCCCATCTCGTCATCGCCCATCTCGGCGTCGTCGTCCATGCCGCCCTCGTCGTCCATGCCCGTGCCCATCCCCGTGTCCATCTCCTCCGTCGACATCGGGGTCGTCATGTCGTCGTCGGTCGCGGGCTCCTCGCCGCAGGCGGCGAGGCCGAGGGCAAGGGTCGCGGCGGCGGCCGCTGCGATTGCGAATTTGCGAGCCTGCATTGTCTTCTCCACTTCGACTGGCCGCCCGTTCGGCGGCGACTGCTCCGAGTCAAACAGCCGACCCTCCAGGCTCCGGCGGATCTTTCGTGACCGTAATGATTGCCGGATGCTCGCGGCGCGGCGAGTACGGTCGAGCCATGTCGAGCACTGGGGTCACGCCGGGCGCACCGCGGGTCATGGTGGTCGAAGACGACACGACCGTGCGGTCGGTCGTCGGCGACTACCTTCGGGCCGCCGGGCTCGAGGTCTCGCTGCACGCCGACGGAACGACCGCAAGGCACGCCCTCGAGCGCGAGCTGCCAGACGTGCTCGTCGTCGACCGGATGCTGCCTGGCGTCAGCGGCGATGACCTGTGCCGCGAGGTGCGGGCCCGCTCCGACGTGCCCATCCTCATGCTCACCGCACTCGGGGCGGTGAAGGATCGCATCGCCGGCCTCGAGCACGGTGCAGACGACTACCTCGCCAAGCCCTTCGCGATGCGCGAGCTGCAACTGCGCGTGCAGGCGCTGCTGCGCCGGCGCGCGGTCGTCGATGCGCCGGGCGCCTTCTCGGCCGGCGACTTCCTCGTCGACCCGGTGCGCCGCGTCGCGACCGTCGCGACGTCGGGGCGCGAGCTCGCCCTCACGTCTCGCGAGTACGAGTTGTTCCTCTTTCTGGCCAGGAACCCCGGCCGCGTGCTGACGCGCGACGAGATCCTGCGCGAGGTGTGGGGCTGGCGCATCGGCGACGGGGCCACGATCACGGTGCACGTGCGGCGGCTGCGCGAGAAGCTCGAGCCCGATCCGCGCTTTCCCGTGTACCTGCGCACCGAGTGGGGCGAGGGGTACCGGTTCACGCCGCTCGGCGATCGCGACCCGGATGCGGACGCGGATTCGGCCGCGGTCGCGAGCGGCGCATCCGGTGCCGACGCGGATGCCGCCGCCCCGCGCGCAGACGCGACCCGAGCATCCGCAATCGTCACCGGCTCGCGCACCGGGGCCCCGCTCACCGGGGCCCCGCGCACCGGGGCTCCGCGCACCGGCGAGGCGGGCATCGACCCGACGGACGCGGAGGCATGATGCTCGGGCCGATCGAAATCGCGATCATCGTGCTCACGACCGTCGCCTGCACGGCCGCGGTCATGGGCGTCGCGCTGCTCGCGCTCCGCCTGAACCGCCGTGGCTCGATCGCCTCGCAGCTCACGGTCGTCGTCGCGGCGGCGATCGTGGCGATCGCGGCGTCGAC
>JBQDJW010000477.1:0-3242 GCA_052086425.1 Pseudoclavibacter sp.
CCGTGCGCGAACGCGACGACGGCGACGGCGACCGCGACGAGCACGAGCGAGAGCGCGACCGCCGCGTCCGGGTCGCTCTCGCGCTGCAGGTAGATCTCGAGCGGCAGCGTGCGCGTTGTGCCCTCGAGCGAGCCCGCGAACGTGAGCGTCGCGCCGAACTCGCCGAGCGCCCGGGCGAAGGAGAGGACGGCCCCCGACACGAGCGCGGGCAGCACGAGCGGCAGGGTGACGCGCCGCAACACGGTCGTCGGCGCAGCCCCGAGCGTCGCCGCCACGGCCTCGTAGCGCGTGCCCGCCGTCCGCAGAGCACCCTCGAGACTCAGCACGAGGAACGGCAGGGCGACGAAGGTCTGCGCGATCACGACCGCCGTCGTCGAGAACGCGATCGAGATGCCGAGCACCTCGAACGTCGCGCCGAGCAGTCCCTGCCGCCCGAACGCCGACAGGAGTGCGATGCCGCCGACGACGGGCGGGAGCACGAGCGGCAGCAGCACGAGCGCGCGAGCAACCCGCTTGAACGGGAACTCTGCGCGAGCGAGCACGATCGCCATCGGCACCCCGAGAATGACGCACAGCGCCGTCGCGGCCAGCGAGGTGCGCAGACTCAACCACAGCGCCGAGGTCGCCGACCCCGACGTGATGAGCGGCACGAACTGTGCCCAGTCGGTGCGGGCGACGATGGCAATGAGCGGCAGGACGACGAAAACGGCGCCGACGGCCGCGACCGCGACCACCCACGACGGCACATCGGTGAGCGGGGCAGGCCGCGGGCGCGACCGGGCAGTTGCCGGCCGCCGGAGCGCCGAAGGCTGCATCGTCAACGCCACCCCGCGATTCGCTCCGCCGCCGGCCGCACCGCCGGCATTCGCTCCGCCATCCAACGCCGCATCGCCGATCGGTCAGCTGCCGACCGGCCTGCGGCCGAACGATCCGGGCTCAAGCGTCGTCGCCGCGAGCGGGTCACGGGCTGCCGAACCCAGCCGCCGCGAGCAACTCGAGCCCGGCGTCGCTCGTCGCGAAGTCGATGAAGGCTGCGGATGCTTCCGGATGCGCGGTCTCGGCGACCGGCGCGATCGGGTACACGTTGACGGCGGCAGACGACTCCGGAATGTCGATCTGCTCGACCGCGTCGTCGGCGCCGATCGCGTCGGTGACGTACACGAGTCCCGCGTCGGCCTCGCCCGATGTGACCTTGCCGAGCACGTCGGTCACGGCCGACTCCTCGCTCACAGGGCTGAGGGTCACGCCGGCCGCCTCCTCGACGCGCTTCGTCGCCGCGCCGCACGGCACCTGCGGAGCGCACACGACGACGTTCAGGGCTGGGTCGGCGAGGTCGGCGAGCGACGTCACGCCGGCCGGGTTGCCCGGCGACACGGCGATCGTCAGGTGGTTTGTCGCGAAGGCGATTGGCGCATCCTGTTCGATCAACCCCGCATCGGTGAGCTTCGCCATGTTGGCCTCGTCGGCCGACGCGAAGACGTCGGCCGGTGCGCCCGAGCTGATCTGCACGACGAGGTCACTCGATCCGGCGAAGCTCAGCTCGACATCGATGCCGGGGTGCTGCGCCTCGAATTCGTCGGCCAGCTCGGTGAACGTGTCGGCCAGCGATGCGGCCGCGAACACCGTGATCGAGCCGTCGAGCGATGCCGCCGTCGAGCCGGACGAGGCTGAGGAGCCGGATGTGTCGGATGCGCCGGCAGCGTTGCCGGGGTCGGCCGCCGCCGAGGTGCCGCAGGCCGAGAGCGCGAGCGCTGCGAGCGACGCGATGATGGTCGCCGCCGCGCGCCGTCGAGTGCGAGAAGCACGGCGCTGCCGACGCCCAGTCGAGTTCGCCCCGGTCGCATCCACCCCACTCGAGATCGCCATTTCTAGGCCTTGCCCGCCGGGGTCTCGACGATGACGTTGGTTGCCTTGACGACGGCGATCGCGACCGACCCGGCCTCGAGCCCGAGCTCGCGCACGGCCTCGCTGCTCATGAGCGACACGATGCGGTGCGGGCCGCACTGCAGCTCGACCTGGGCCATGACGGTGTCGGCGACGATCTCGGTGACGATGCCGACGAGCCGGTTGCGGGCCGAGCGCCCGATCTCCGACGGGTCTGCCGGTAGCACGGCGTTGTCGCGCGCGAGACGCGCAAGGTCGAGAGCATCGACGACCGTGCGCCCTGCCTGGTCCCGCTCGCTCGCGAGCGAGCCGGCGTCGATCCAGCGTCGCACTGTGTCGTCGCTGACGCCGAGATAGGTTGCGGCACTGCTGATACGAATCTGCGTCACAAAACACATCTTAGTGGCGCATTTGCGGATGCTGTAGAGGATGGGGTGCCCAAGCCAACGCCCCGACACGGTCGCGAGCTCGACGCGGCCGGTGCGCGTGAGCGCCGGGGTTTCACGGGGTGAACCCGCGGTGTGCGGAACGTCAGTGGGTGGCCCTACGGTTATCGGGTGAGCGAAAACCAGCGCGAGCGGTCGGCCGAAGCCGAGCGCACGTCACGTCAGCGCGCCCTCCCGTGGGTGGGCGACGTCGGGCAGCGGCGTCTGCGCGACGCGCGCGTGCTCGTCATCGGGGCCGGTGGTCTCGCGGTGCCCGTCACGCAGTACCTCGCGGGCGCCGGCATCGGGCGACTCGACCTCATCGACTTCGACGCCGTCGAGCCAAGCAACCTCGCCCGCCAGGTGCTCTTCACCGCGGTCGACATCGGCAGGCAGAAGGCCGGCGCGCTCGCCGCCGTTGCCGCCCGCATCGCCCCGGCCTCGCGCGTCGAGGCGCACGAGGCGCAGGTCACGCCGAACAACGCTGCCGAGCTCGTCGGGGCGCTCGCGCCCGACCTCGTCATCGATACGACCGACCACTGGCCGACGCGACTCGCGATCGCCGACGCATGCCGCGAACGCGCCGTCGCCCTCGTGTGGCCGTCGGTCATCGGAACCGACGGCCAGCTCACCGTCTTCTCGGGCGCGCCGGGCAACCCGACGATCGACGATCTCGTCGACCGCGAGACGGCCCCGCAGCATCCGGTGTCGTGCGCCGTCGACGGGGTGCTCGGCCCGGTCGTCGGCCAGGTCGGATCGATGGCCGCGACCGAGGCGATCAAGCTGATCGTCGGGGGAGGGCGCCCGCTCGTCGGTCGCGTCGCCATCATCGACGGGCTCGGGGCGACAGTCCGCGAGGTACCGCTCGTGCCGCGTGGCTCCGCGCGCAGCGGCGGTCGCGACGCGGCGGGCGTTCCCACACGGGCGCCGAGC
>JBQDJW010000478.1:0-3239 GCA_052086425.1 Pseudoclavibacter sp.
GGTGACGTCGAGGATCCAGGTCACCCCGAAGCGGTCGGTGAGCATTCCGAAGCCGGGGCTCCAGGGAGAGGTGGCGAGCGGCTCAATCACCGTGGCTCCGACGGCGAGGGGGCTCCAATATCGCTGGATCTCATCGAGTGTTTCGCCTCGCACTGACACGAAGAACGGCCTGTCGGTGAGTGTCACACCGTTCTCGCGGGTCGTCCTGCCTGTGTGATCTGCAGATCCACCCGTCTGACCCGGGATGTCGTATGCCATCACGCGAAAGCCGGAGGGCGAGGTGAGCACGCCGAAGACGAGCCCGCTCGCACCTGGTGCATCGGAGGGCATGCCGAAGTCGGCGTACGAGGAGGCGATGATGTCGCCCCCGAATACCGACTTGTAGAATTCGAGCGCCGGGCGGGAGTCGCCGCGGAAGTTGAGGTGCGTCGTCGTGGTGATGCTCATGATCTGCTCCTTGAAGGGGTACTGCCGGGGCTTCCCGGCGCGAAAACACGATGCCCACTGATCAGGTCAGGAGGTGTCCGTAACTCGAACTACCGTGACGGCATGGCCGAACCTGCAACTCGAGTGCTGCAACTGCTCTCTCTGTTGCAGGTACGCCGCGACTGGTCGGGAGCTGAGCTCGCCGGCCGGCTCGGGGTGAGCGATCGGACTGTGCGTCGCGACATCGATCGGCTGCGTGATCTGGGGTACCGGATCGACGCGATCACCGGACCCGACGGCGGTTACTGGCTCAAAGGCGGGGCCGACCTGCCGCCGCTGCTTTTTGACGACGACCAGGCGGTCGCCTTGGCGATCGCCCTTGAGGCCAGCATCTTCCCCGGTAGCGGCATCGAGGAGGGCGCGGTGCGGGCGCTGACCACGCTGCGCCAGGTGTTGCCGGGCCGGTTGCGGCATCGACTCGATGGCATGGCGATCACCGCGCTCCCGGCCCGCCCGGGTGACGCGCGCCCGCCCACCGTGTCTTCCGAGGCACTCGTCGAGTTGTCGGCGACGGTTCGTGACCGACGGATCCTCCGCCTCGACTACCAACGTCCCGGCGGTGAGGTCTCGCGACACCGCGTCGAACCCCACGGCCTCGTCACCACGGGTGGGTGCTGGTATCTGTTCGCGTGGGATCTCGATCGCGGCGACTGGCGCACACTGCGCGTGGATCGCCTTGAACCGCGCCCTCCGCACGGGGCGCGCTTCACCCCCCCGAACTATCACCGGCGGATCCGTCGCCGCGTTCGTCGCGGCGCGCTTCAAGGGATCCGACCGCGAGGATCGTTGGCCATACGAAGGATCGGCGATCCTCGATCTGCCGGCGCGCGAAGTTCACCCTTTCGCGGGCGATGGATCCGTCGAGGATCTCGGCGACGATCGGTGTCGGCTGCGAGCCGGATCCTGGTCGTGGAGCGCGCTCGCCTCGGCATTCCTGCGGTTCGATGCCGACATCGACGGCGTTGATCCTCCTGCTCTCGCCGAGGCATTCGACGTTCTCGCACGACGAGCGGCGCGGGCTCGTAGGGTGGGCGCATGATCCCTGCCCTCGGAGCTCCCGGTGGCTCGAGCGAGCGTCCGGCGATCTTCTTCCGTGAAGCCGGCGAGTTCCGGGCGTGGCTCGAACGTCACCACGACACCGAACCCGAACTGTGGATGGAGCTCAGGCTCGCCCACGTTGCAGATCGCGGGCTCACGTGGGCCGATGCAGTGGTCGAGGCGCTGTGCTTCGGATGGATCGACTCGGTGTCGCAGAGGATCGATGACGATTCACGACGCCAGCGCTGGTCGCCACGCAAACCTCGGAGCACGTGGTCGAATGTGAACATCGCACACGTCGAGCGGCTCATGTCGGAGGGCCGTATGCACCCGGCCGGCATCGCGGCATTCGAACGCCGCTCCGGCGACAGATCGGGTACGTACTCGCATGAGAATACCGAAGTGGACCTCACCTCAGAGCTACAGGCGATCGTCGACGCCTCACCGGGATCCGTCGCGTTCCTGGCCGCGGCAACCGCCGGGTACCGCAAGGTCGTGCGCCACTGGATCATGTCCGCGAAGCAGCCCTCCACCAGAGAACGCCGCGCGCGGCAACTCGTCGCCTGCTGTGAAGTGGGCGAGCTCATCCCGCCCCAGCGCCCAGGGCGCACGCCCGCCTGGCTCACACGCGCGGCCGCGGCGGCGACACACGTGTGACTCACCACCCGACCGAGAACGCCCCCACCGGACCCGCGTCGCTGCAGCTCGTCGAGGACGTGACTGCCGGTGTCATCGCGTTCGGCTGGCTTCCTTCTCGCCAACCCGAGCTTGCGACTGGAATCGTGTGGGAAGGTCCATCGACTCGCCGGACCGCCGGACGTTTTCTGAGGGACATTCTCTGCGCTTGCAGTCCATTGCAGCGTCCAGGGGAGCCCTATCGAAGGATTCCCCGATCGCGGGCAGCGGCGACGGCAGCCGTGCGGGACGAAACACCCAGCTTCGTATAGATGTGCACGAGGTGTGATTTCACGGTCGCGTCGCTGATATGGAGCAGCGTTGCGATTCGGCCGTTCGCAGCTCCTTCGGCGACGAGTCTCAAGACTTCCTCCTCTCGACCGGTGAGGCCGGGTTGGGGATCGCGCATTCGAGCGAGCAGCCTGCCCGCAATCCCGGGGGCGAGGGCGGCCTCGCCCGCTGCTGCAGCGCGGATCGCGGCGATGAGCTCGTCAAGCGGAGCGTCCTTGAGGAGGTAGCCGCTGGCACCTGCCTCGACCGCGCCAAGGATGTCACTGTCGGTGTCATAGTTCGTCAGCACGAGCACAGCAGGCGGTTTGAGGATGCCGCGAATGCGTCGGGTCGCGTCGGCGCCGGTCTGCTTCGTACCGAATTGCAGATCCATCAGTACAACGTCAGGCGCAAGTTCGGTGACGAGGGTGACAGCGTCGTCGGGCGTGGCGGCCTCGCCGACCACGTCGAGATCGGTGTCGCCGGCGAGCATGGCACGTAGGCCGGCGCGCACGACGGGGTGGTCGTCGGCGAGCACGATTCTGATCACGCCTCCATCTCGCTTCCTGCTGAAAGTGGCAATCGGGCGGTGACCGTGCTGCCGCCTCCGCGGGGTGAGGTGATGGTGAGGGCACCGTCGAGTTGCTCGACTCGCTCGCGCATGGCGTGCAGTCCGAACGAGTCGGCCTCGTGTCGCTGAGCGACGGCGGAGGAGACGTCGAAGCCGCGCCCATCATCACGAACCGTCAGCGATACGGAGCTGCCGTCGC
>JBQDJW010000479.1:0-3227 GCA_052086425.1 Pseudoclavibacter sp.
GGTCGGCAGCATTAATAGACCCGTCCCCTCGAGGCCCGCCGACCACGGAGGCGTGCCCGCCGCGCGCGGCGACGGCGCTCACGAGCGCACGAATCGCCTCCGTTCGCCCAGTCGCATCCCGCCCTGCATCCCCATACACGCGCACGAGTCTGCCGACGCGCCGAGGAATGCGCCGCCGAGGCCTCGATCGTCTGTGGAGGAACGCCCATCCACAGGCGGGCGACGACCCCGCTGAAGCCGGTACCCTGGTGGCACTATGTCTCAATCCTCCACTGCGAGCGCTCAGAAGGAACCCGGACGCTTCAAGCAGATCTGGCAAGTGCTTCGCATGACTGTGAAGTACGACAAGACGTCGCTGGTTCTGCTCATCGCCGCCTTTGTCGTTCCAATCCTCATCGCGGTCGGCGTCGTGCTCGTCATGGGGCCCGGGAATCCGCTCATGTGGATCATCTCGTGCGTGCTCGGCGTCATGGTCGGGCTGCTGCTGTTCATGTACACGCTGAACTGGCGCGCCGAAAAGGTCGCGTTCTCTCAGCTCGAGGGCAAGCCGGGCGCCGCCGGCGCGGTGCTGACGTCGTCGCTGCGCGGCCAGTGGCAGACCAGCGACACCCCCGTCGCCTTCAACGCGAAGACGCAGGACGCGGTGTTCCGCGCAGTCGGCAAGCCGGGAATCGTGCTCATCTCCGAGGGCGGCGCCACCGTGTGCAAGCGCCTCGCGAACGACGAGCGCCGCCGCGTGCAGCGCATCGTGCCGAACGTCGACGTGACCCTGATCCACGTTGGCAAAGACGAGGGCGACACGCCCCTGCTCAAGCTTCGCAGCACGCTGAAGAAGCTGCCGAAGAAGCTGCAGAAGGCCGAGATCCTCGCCGTCTCGAATCGCCTGAACTCGATGAAGGGCTCCGCCCTCCCCATCCCGAAGGGCATCGACCCGAACCGGATCCGGCCGTCGCGCGCCCATCTGCGGTAGCGAGCCGAAACGAGAAGCGCCCCGAGCATCCGGACCATCGGATGCTCGGGGCGCCTCGTCGTGGCGCCTCGATTCCGCGCTGCGAAGCCGCCAGCGCGTCAGCGAGCCTGAAGCGCGTCAGCGGCGAGTGCGCAGGGCGAGGCCCGAGATGATGTCGTGACCGCCGCGGTGATCGGTGTCCCACACGGCCGCCGGCAGCACGAGCAGCAGGAGCAGCTGGCGGACAACGGGCCGCCACCAGCCGGGCTGGTCGCCCGCGAGGGTCGTGATCTGCATGCGGAACAGCAGGTGTCCGAGCGTGCCGCCGAGCATGATGATGCTGAGCGCCGTCATTCCGACGAAGATCGCCGAGATGGCGACCGGGTCGCCGCCGAACAGCAGGTTGCCGAGTCCGACCGCGATGAACCAGTCGACGAGCAGCGCGCCGATGCGTCGCCAAATGCCGGCCATTGCGCCGCGGCCCTCCTCCGGATATCCGAGTCGGTAGCCTGGATACTTGTTGTTCTCTGGCTTCGCGAAATCGGCGGATGCTGCGGGCATCCATCCATGCTAACGACCGGATGCCTCGCTTCCGTCATCATCGGTTGAGCGATCCCGGTAACATCCCCGAAACATCCCAGTCACGGATGGGCAACAGCGCCTCCCTATCGTGACTGCGGTGCGGCACAGCTCGCGCACGCGAATCGGTGCCAACCTCCCGAAGACACGACCGATCAGGAGATCCAATGTTCAAAGACCCGTCAGAGGTACTCGCGTTCATCAAGGACGAGAACGTCACGTTCCTCGACATCCGTTTCACCGATCTCCCGGGCGTGCAGCAGCACTTCAACATTCCGGCGCGCACGGTCGACGAGGAGTTCTTCTCGGTCGGTCAGCTGTTCGACGGCTCATCGATTCGTGGTTTCGCCAACATCCACGAGTCCGACTTGCAGCTCATCCCTGATGTCACCACGGCGTACCTCGATCCGTTCCGCGTCGAGAAGACGCTTGTGATGCTCTTCGACATCTACAACCCGCGCACTGGCGAGATCTACCACCGCGACCCGCGCCAGGTGGCGCACAAGGCCGAGAAGTACCTCGCATCGACGGGCGTTGCGGACACCGCGTTCTTCGCCCCAGAGGCCGAGTTCTACGTGTTCGACGACGTTCGCTACGACGTGTCGTCGCAGCACAGCTTCTACTACGTCGACTCGGAGGAGGGCGCCTGGAACACGGGCCGCGTTGAAGAGGGCGGCAACCTCGGGAACAAGACGCCTCACAAGGGCGGCTACTTCCCGGTTTCGCCCGTCGACAAGCAGGCCGACCTGCGCGACGCGATCTCGCTCGAACTCATGAACGCCGGGCTCGAGCTCGAGCGCGCGCACCACGAGGTGGGCACGGGCGGCCAGGCGGAGATCAACTACCGCTTCGACACCCTCGTCAAGGCCGCAGACGACATCCTGAAGTTCAAGTACATCGTCAAGAACGTCGCCGACCAGTTCGGCAAGGTCGCGACGTTCATGCCGAAGCCCCTGTACAACGACAACGGTTCGGGCATGCACACGCACCAGTCGCTGTGGAAGGGCGGCGACCCGCTGTTCTACGATGAGGCCGGCTACGGCTCGCTGTCTGACATCGCCCGCTGGTACATCGGCGGCATCCTCAAGCACGCCAACTCGCTCGCGGCGTTCACGAACCCGACCGCGAACTCGTACCACCGCCTCGTGAAGGGCTTCGAGGCCCCGATCAACCTCGTCTACTCGGCAGGCAACCGCTCGGCGGCCATCCGCATCCCGATCACCGGTTCGAGCGCGAAGGCGAAGCGCATCGAGTTCCGCGCGCCCGACGCCTCGTCGAACCCGTACCTCGCGTTCGCCGCGCAGCTCATGGCGGGCCTCGACGGCATCACCAACCGCATCGAGCCGCACGAGCCGATCGACAAGGACCTGTACGAGCTCCCGCCGGAGGAGGCCAAGGGCATCCCGCAGCTCGCCACGAGCCTGCCGGAGGCGCTCGCCGCGCTCGAGGAGGACAACGAGTACCTCATGCAGGGCAACGTCTTCACGACCGACCTGATCGAGACCTGGATCGATTACAAGAACGAGAACGAGGTGCAGCCGCTCGCGCAGCGCCCGCACCCCTACGAGTACGAGCTCTATTTCGGGGTCTAATCCTCCGCAATCCCTTCGCCACGACGGCGAAGCACGCGCCCCGGGGCCCGCGGCCAGCCGCCCGGAACCGCCGGGCGCGGGCCCCGGGGGGGGGGGTGTCCAGGCAA
>JBQDJW010000480.1:0-3223 GCA_052086425.1 Pseudoclavibacter sp.
CGTGCAAGACGCGTTCATCACGGCGTGGGACGAGCTGCCGAAGCTCGACGACCCGAGCCGGGTCAAGAGTTGGCTCATGCGGATCACCGCCCGGAAAGCCATCGATCGCCTGCGGGCGACTCGCGCCCACGTCGACGTCACCGAAGTGGAGGTGCCGGCGCCCGATCGGACGACCCCGCCGCGCCAGGCCGAGAGCCGGGCCGGGGTGGCCGCGTTGAGCGACGCGCTGATGCAGCTCCCGGATGCGCAGCGCGAATGCTGGGTGCTGCGCGAGATCGGCGGCCACTCGTACGACGAGATCGCCGAACAGCTCGACGTCTCGCCGGCAACCGTTCGGGGGCTGCTGGCGCGGGCGCGGAAAGACATCATCGTGCGGATGGAGCAGTGGCGATGAACGAACACGACACTCCAGACCTGCCACCTCTCGGGCTCGAGCCCGATGACCTTGACGGGCACACCATCGAGGAGCTCTCCGACTACCTGGACGCTGGGCGCACTCCGATCGACGCGTCGATCGAGCAATCGCCCGGGTGCCGAATCGCGCTCGACGCGCTCGAGCGCCTCAGAGCCCTCACCCCTGACCTGATCGAGTCGGACGAGGAGGATGAACCCGAGCCCAACGAGGGCTGGGTACGGAACATCCTCGAAAACATCACCCTCGACGCCCGGGCCGGCAGGCGCATCCCGATCGTTTCTGAAGCGAAGAACGCAGATTTCGGCTTCACGGAGGGGGCCATTCGCGGGGTGATTCGCGCCGCCGAGACTTCTGTGCCCGGCGTCGTGATCGGTCGTTGCCGGCTCGAGGGCGATGTGACAGTGCCGGACGCGCCGATTCGAATCCGCGTTGACGTCAGCGTTCCGTACGGCGAACCGATCCCCGGAATGGTGGACTCGCTGCGGGCGGAGATCGGCGCGGCCCTCGAATCGCACAGCACGCTGAACGTGACGGCGGTCGACATCACCGTGCACGATATCCACGAACTCCCGAATCCGGCCGGAGGGGAACGATGACCACGACCGAGAACGAGCTGATGATCGCGGATCTCGAGGCGGCGATCCGCGCCGTCCCAGGCGTCGCGTCGCTCTATCGTGCCGGGGGCTTCATCTCGACGATCGTGGATGCGGGAGCTCGCGCCTTCGGCGTTCGCGATGAGACGGCATCACCTGTTCGGCTCGAACCGTCGGCCGAGGGCGTCGGCGTGAGTGTCGCCCTCGGCGTCGATTCGACGTCGAGGGCGATCGACGTGATCGGCCGCGTCCACTCCGCGATCGTGGCGTGGCTCGGCGAGCACGACGAGACCCCGACCGAGATCAACCTCACCGTCGTCCACATCGACGACTCGGCCAACAAGAAAGGCGCTCGATCATGACCAGCAGACACGCAGGGATCGTCTGGAATCCATCCAAGACGGTGAAGGCGGACCTCGAATCCGCGGTCGCGGCGGCGTCGGCTGACGTCATGGTTTCGTGGTTCGAGACCAGCGAAGACGACCCTGGCCGGGCCGCGACGCAGGAGGCCCTCGACGCCGGGGTGGACGTGGTCATCGCCGCCGGCGGCGACGGCACGGTGCGCGCGGCCGCCGAGCACCTCGCCGACACGCACGCGCAGGTCGACCTCGGGATCATCCCGCTCGGAACGGGAAATCTGCTCGCCCGCAACCTGAGCATCCCGCTCAACAACCTGCCTGCCGCCTTCGAGCGGGCGCTGAGCGGCGACGCCCGCACGATCGACATCGGCTGGGCCGATGTGACGCTCACCGGGGGAATCGAGCGCTTCGCGTTCGCCGTGATGGCCGGCTTCGGCATCGACGCCCACATGATCACCGAGACGAATGATGACCTCAAGGATGCGGCGGGCTGGCTCGCATACGTCGAGTCGCTCGGCCGCGCAGTGTCGGCCAGCGAGCTCATCGACATCCGCCTCGCGACCGACGGCGGCGACGCGAGCGTCGACCAAGCCCACACTCTCATCGTCGGCAACTGCGGCACGCTCCAGGGCGGCATCACCCTGCTGCCCGACGCCGACCCCGCCGACGGCGAGCTCGACCTGCTCGTGCTGCACGCCGATGGCGTCGCGGGGTTGGTGGACACGATGCGCACCATGGTCTGGGACAACGGGCTCATGCGCGCCATCAAGGGCGGCGACGATGCCCGGGCGGAGAACAGCGACAGCATGACGCATCGCAGATTCGAGAGCCGCGTCGTCGAGCTCGACGAACCGCGCGAGTTCGTTGTAGACGGCGACGACATCGGCGAGGCCACGCGCGTGGCCATCAGCATCCAGCCCTCGGCGGTCCGCATTCGCTAGGGCACTCTCGATGCGGAGAAGGAACTCGTCGACCGCGGCCCCATCCGGTTCCTGGGCCTGGGCCGACATCGGCCCCTGAGCCAGTCGAAGGGCGCCGTCCACATGCGTCGCGTCGCGGCGTCGGGGATCATGGACGCATGGTTCGCGAACAACGCCGGCGGATGATCGACGCGCTGCGCCGGGTCATCCACACGGATGCCTCTGAGCGCACGCCGACGGCCGTGCTTCCCGTCATCGACGACGCGATGGCCGTTGGCGTCATGGACTTGGCGATGCGCACCGCCGAAGTCATGGTCTCGGCCGGCGCATCGGCGAAAGAGGTCGTGCTTGCCGTCCTACGGATCGCAAGCGCCTACGGGCTCGAGAACGTACACGTCGACGTGACCTACAACTCGGTTACCGTATCGGTCCACCGGCACGGCGACGACTGGCCCATCACGCTCATGCGGGTCGTGCGGTTGGCTCTGCCAGACCACTCGAAGCTGCAGGCGCTGCAGGCGCTCGTCCGCGACGTCGAAGCGGGGCTCGCACTCGGGGAGGCGCGTGCGCGGTTTCACCGTATCCGCCGCACCCCGGCCCGGTACCGCACGCTCGTCGTCGTGCTGTCTCAGGCGCTGCTCGCGGTCGGCGTCGGCCTGATGTTCGGTGCCTCGTGGCTGATCCTCGCCGTCACCTTCTTCGCGGCGCTCGCCGTCGCCGTCACGCAGCTCGGCCTCACGCGGCTGCGGGTGCCACTGTTCTTCAGCCAAATCGCCGGTGCGTTCGTCTTGACCGCCGTGACGGTGACCACGGCGATGCTCGGCAGCGCGGGTATCGAACCGTTCGTCGACGTGCGCGCATCCATCGTCGTCTCCTCCGGCATCGTGCTCATGCTCTCCGGTCTCGCAGTCGTCGGCGCCGCACAGGACGCGATCG
>JBQDJW010000481.1:0-3214 GCA_052086425.1 Pseudoclavibacter sp.
GAGTCGGTCACGAGGTACGACGTGTCGCCCGGCGTGACGAACAGCAGCCGCCCGCGCGCCTGCGCCTCGATGTAGGCGGGGTCGTTCCAGCGCGCCTGCTCCGTCTGTAGCTCGCTGATCTCGGTCTCGACGACCGCGATGTGGTTCTGCAGGTCTGCGATCCGCTGCCGCTGCTGGATGAACTGCTGCAGCGTCGGCGCCAGCACCGTCACGCCGAGCAGCACGGTCACGAGCATGATCACGGTGCCGCCGCTCGGTCGCACGCTGCGGCGCGACGTGCCGCGCGAAGGCGTTTCTTGCTTTGCCACGATGCTCCTTCTGGCGAACGGTGTGTGTGGTGATCAGGCGGATGCTGCGGGTGCGACGGCGGGGAGCGCGCGACGGCCGTCGGGGACGCCGGCGAGCCGCCGTGCACACGCATTCTGACGCACGCACGTCGAACGGGCCGGGAAGCATCCCGGCCCGTTCGAATTGCGCGACCCCGGTCGCCGACGAGTCGCCCCCGCGAGGGTGCCCGCGAGCGCCCGCTACTCGGCCGGCGTGAAGCGCGGGAACGCCGAGCGACCGGCGTACACGGCGGCGCTGTCGAGCTCCTCCTCGATGCGGAGCAGCTCGTTGTATTTCGCGACGCGGTCGCTGCGCGCGGGCGCGCCGGTCTTGATCTGACCGCAGTTGGTTGCGACGGCGAGCTGCGCGATCGTCGTGTCTTCCGTCTCGCCGGAGCGGTGAGACATGACGGCCGTGTAGCCCGAGCGGTGCGCGAGCGCGACGGCGTCGAGCGTCTCGGTGAGCGTGCCGATCTGGTTCACCTTCACGAGGATCGAGTTGGCGGCGCCGCCCTCGATGCCGCGGGCGAGCCGCTCGGGGTTCGTGACGAACAGGTCGTCGCCGACGATCTGCACCTTGTCGCCGATCGCGGCGGTCAGGGCGGCGTAGCCGTCCCAGTCCTCCTCGTCGAGCGGGTCTTCGATCGAGACGATCGGGTAGTCGGCGATGAGCTGCTCGTAGAACGCGGTCATCTCGGCCGACGTCTGCGACGCGCCCTCGAACGTGTAGGTGCCGTCGCTGTAGAACTCGCTCGAGGCGACGTCGAGGCCGAGCACGATGTCGCGGCCGAGCACGTAGTCGGTCGTGCCGACGGCTTCGACGATGAGGTCGAGCGCGGCGCGCGTGCTCGGCACGTCCGGTGCGAAGCCGCCCTCGTCGCCGAGGCCCGTTGCGAGGCCCTTCGCCTTGATCGTCTTCTTCAGCGCGTGGTACACCTCGGCGCCCCAGCGGAGCGCCTCCGAGAAGGTCTCGGCCCCGATCGGCAGGATCATGAACTCCTGCACGTCGACACCCGTGTCGGCGTGCGCGCCGCCGTTGATGATGTTCATCATCGGCACCGGAAGCACGTGCGCGTTCGGTCCGCCGACGTAGCGGAAGAGCGACAGGCCGGCCGAGTCGGCCGCGGCCTTCGCGACCGCGAGGCTCACGCCGAGGATCGCGTTTGCGCCGATACGCGACTTGTTGTCGGTGCCGTCGAGGTCGATGAGCTCCTGGTCGACGATGCGCTGGTCGTCTGCCTCGAGGCCCTCGATGGCCGGCTCGATCTCGTCGACGACCGCGTCGACCGCCTTGAGCACACCCTTGCCGTTGTAGCGCTCGTCGTCGTCGCGCAGTTCGAAGGCTTCGAAGGCGCCGGTCGAGGCGCCAGAAGGAACGGCGGCGCGAGCGGCCGAACCGTCGTCGAGCAACACCTCGACCTCGACGGTCGGGTTGCCTCGGGAATCGAGAATTTCGCGTGCGTGGATCGCGTCGATGGTTGCCACGTTGAGGCTCCTCACGGGTCGATTCGTGCGCGGGGTGATGCGCGTGGGTGGCCGCGCCCGAGCGGCCTCGTTCAGCCTATCGGCCGGTCGCGCCATGGCGCCCTCGCACATCCTCCGAACTGCGGCGGGCGGATGCGAGGGGCGCGCTGGGCGGCGCGCCCGCTGGATGCGCGTGGCCTGCTCGGCCGCCACCGTCCGGAATTCGGACAGCTGAGCGGCGCCCCCGTCGGGCAGACTGACTCACGAGGTTCACGAGGAGGTGGCCGTGTCAGCAGGAACAGCCGTCGCCGTGCAGCAGTGGGAGGCATTCCAGCAGGGCGACGTTCCGAGGGGCGTGCCCCGTCAGATTCTCGACTCGTGGAAGCGTGCGCGGTGGAATCGCATCAAGCCGGAGGCCCTGCCCGTGCCGTGGCGCGAGGTGCCCGATTCCCCGCCGCTGCTGCGCACGGCCGAATCGATCCTCGCGCACGCCGCCGATTCGATGCCCGTGTCGCAGACGGCGCTCGCGCTCACCGACGAGCACGGGCACGTCGTGTGGCGCTGGGTCAGCGAGCCCGACTTCGGACGTCTGCTCGACAGCGGCCACCTGCAGTACGGCTCGGTGTTCGACGAGGACGACATCGGCACCAACGGCATCGGCACAGCCCTCCACACCGGGCGCACCGCGATTGTCGTCGGCGCCCAGCACTACGTGCGCCAGTACCACCGCTGGGCGTGCGCCGCGGCGCCGGTGCGGCATCCGCGGACTGGCCGCATCGTCGGCACCGTCAACGTATCGACGCGGGCCGACTACGCGAACGGCTTCTTCCGCGTCGCCGTCGACTCGCTCGCCCGCCAGATCGAGCAGGCCCTCGAGCTCGAGCTCGACGCGAGCGAACGCTCCCTGCACGACGCATTCCGGCGGCACGCCGCGCAGTCGAGCGCGCCGCTCGTCGCCGTGAACGCGAAGACCCTCATCACCGATGCGAGCTCGGCTCGCCTCGCCCTCAATCACCGGATGCTGTGGCGCCGCGTGCGTGGGGCGTCCTGCGGCACTCGGGTCGAGATCGGTGACGAGCTGAGTGCCCGTGTGCTGTTCATCGACGACGGCGAGGCCTCGGCGGGAGCGATCCTCGAGGTCGCGCCCCGAGCATTCGGTCGCGATGTCGACGCCGACGCCCACACCGACGACCACACGGGCGCACGGTTCACCGCACCGGCTGCTGCCCGCTCACTCACGCCGCTCGAGCGCGCCGAGTTCGACACGATCTGCGCTGCGCTCGACCGCTACGGCGGGCGCAAGACCGAGGCCGCGAGGTACCTCGGCATCTCGCGGAGCACCCTCTACGAGAAGCTGCGGCGCTATCAGCTCGCGTAGCAGCCGGCGCGACGAGCACCGACGTGAGACCCGCGGCATCGGCCCC
>JBQDJW010000482.1:0-3207 GCA_052086425.1 Pseudoclavibacter sp.
ATCCGGACTATTCCGCGTGCGGTGATCGCGGGCGCCGGAACGCCGCCCCGACGACCGCCTACGCGCCGACGCGCCCCGCGATCAGCGGCCCGCCGTCGAGCACGGGCGAGCCCGCGTCGCCGATCTCCCACGCACCGTCGAGCGCCTCGAGCGCTCGCGAGAACCGGGCCGCGTCGTCGGCGTGCAGCGTCAACAGCGGCTCCCCTGCGCGCACCTCGTCGCCGGGCTTCGCGTGCAGGTCGATGCCGGCGGCGTGCACGACCGGGTCGTGCTGCCGCGCGCGCCCGGCCCCGAGGCGCCAGGCCGCGATGCCGAACGGCAGCGCGAGCTGCGTCGTGAGCACGCCGTCTCGCTCCGCGCGCACGACGTGCGATTCTCTCGGGGCCGGAAGGGGCGCATCCGGCTCGCCGCCCTGCGCCGCGATCATCGCGCGCCACGAGTCCATGGCTCGGCCGGACGCGATGGCGCCCTCGACGTCGGCGTCTGGCTGTCCCGCGAGCCGCAGCATCTCGCGCGCGAGCGCGATCGTGAGCTCGACGACGTCGGCGGGACCGCCGCCGGCGAGCACCTCGACCGACTCGCGCACCTCGTTCGCGTTGCCGATCGCGCGGCCGAGCGGCACCTCCATGTTCGTGAGCAGCGCGGTCGTGCGCACGCCGGCGTCCTCGCCGAGGGCGACCATCGTCTCGGCGAGCTCCTTCGAGCGCTCGATCGCGCCCATGAACGATCCAGAGCCGAACTTCACGTCGAGCACGAGCGAGCCCGTTCCCTCGGCGATCTTCTTCGACATGATGCTCGACGCGATGAGCGGGATGCACTCGACCGTGCCCGTCACGTCACGCAGCGCGTAGAGCCGCTTGTCGGCGGGGGCGAGCGAGGCTCCCGCCGCGCAGATCGCGCCGCCGATCGTCCCGAGCTGCTCGATGAGCGCCTCGGTCGTGAGGTCGGCCCGCCACCCGCGGATCGACTCGAGCTTGTCGAGCGTGCCACCCGTGTGGCCGAGCCCGCGGCCGGACAGCTGCGGCACCGCGACCCCGAACGACGCGACGATCGGCACGAGCGGCAGGGTGATCTTGTCGCCGACGCCGCCAGTCGAGTGCTTGTCGACCGTCGGCCGGTCGAGCTCTCCGAAGTTCATGCGCTCGCCCGACGCGATCATCGCGAGGGTCAGGTCGCGGATCTCGCGCCGGTCCATGCCGTTGAGGAAGATCGCCATCGCCAGCGCCGACATCTGCTCGTCGGCCACGTAGCCGGTCGCGTATCGCGAGACGAGCCAGTCGATCGCGTCGGTCGCAAGCTCGCCGCCGTCGCGCTTCGTGCGGATCAGGTCAACCGCGTCGAATGGCTCCGGCGCGCCGGCGTCGGGGGCTGTCATGGTTCCGGGTGACGTTGGCTCGGTCACGAGGTCTCCTTCGCTGCGTAGTGGTCGAGATCGGCCGGGCCGAACGCCTGCGGCAGGATCTCGTCGAACGCGTACTCGCCGAGCGGCGTCAGGATGCGCATGCCCGGCGCCTTGAATTCGTTCAGCAGTTGGCGGCAGCGGCCGCACGGCATGATCGTCTCTCCTGCACCGTTGCAGCAGATGAAGGCCGTCAGCCGCCCGCCTCCGGTCGCGGCGAGCTGCGATACGAGCCCGCACTCCGCGCAGAGCCCGACGCCGTACGACGCGTTCTCGACGTTCACGCCCACCACGACGCGGCCGTCGTCGACGAGCGCAGCCGCGCCGACAGGATAGTTCGAGTAGGGCACGTACGCCCGCTGCATGATGTCGCGGGCGGCAGCGCGCAACGCATCCCACTCGACGGCCGACGAGGCACCGCCGGCAGCCGCACCACGGTCACTGTCCGCGGCACCGGCCAAGTCACCGGCACCAGCACTCAAACCGGACTTCATCTCACTCACGCGCGCACCGCCCCCTACGACTTCACGTACGGCGTGCCGCTCGCGGCCGGCGCGCGCGACTGCCCGACGAATCCCGCGACAGCGAGGATCGTCACGATGTACGGGATCATGGCGGTGAACTCCGACGGAATGTTCGCCCCGACCTGCGAGATGAGCGAGTTCAGGTTCGTGGCGAACCCGAACAGCAAGGCGGCGAGCGCGGCGTAGATCGGGTGCCAGCGACCGAAGATGAGGGCGGCGAGCGCGATATACCCCTGGCCAGAGGTCATCTCACGCCCGAAGGCCCCGACCGACGCGAGCGTGAAGTACGTGCCGCCGACACCGGCGATGACACCGGAGAGCATCACGTTGAGGAACCGCGTGCGGTTCACCTTGATACCCATCGTGTCGGCCGCCTTCGGATGCTCGCCGACCGCCCGCAAGCGCAGACCCCACTTCGAGTGGAACACCGCCCAGTAGAGGAATGGCACGACGATGAACATCAGGAAGGTCAGCAGCGTGTTCGAGAACAGCAGCGGGCCGATCACGGGGATGTCGCTCAGGAATGGGATCTCCCACACCGGGTACTTCGGCGGCGAGTTGAACGTGCCGGGGTCGCGCACCATGACTGCCGTGTAGAAGAAGTTGGTGAGTCCGATCACGAGCATGTTGATCACGACGCCGACGACGACCTGCGCGACGAGATAGTTGATCGAGAACACGGCGAGGATCATCGAGACGAGCACGCCGGCGACGATCGCGGCGAGCAGCCCGAGGATGTAGCTGCCGGTGAGCGACGCGATGAGCGCCGAGGCGAACGCGCCCGAGAGAAGCTGGCCCTCGATCGCGATGTTCACAACGCCGACGCGCTCGCTCACGAGCCCGGCGAGCGACCCGAAGATCAGTGGCGTCGAGAGCGCGAGGGTGCCCGTGAGCAGCCAGGTCAGCGGCACGTTGGCGTCGGCGCCGACGTACACGATGAGGCCGATCACCCAGAGCGCGCCGAAGACGACCGTCATCCACAGCGGAGTGCGCTCGCCGCGCGAGGCCCGGATGAACGAGTATGCGGCAATCGCGAGCAGCACGACGCCGATCACGACGTTCGTGATCATGGTCGGCAGCAGCAGCGGTGGCAGTTCGAACGGCACCGAGCTGTCGTTGAGGTCGATGCGGCTCGTGCCGTCTGCCTGCGCGAGCAGCCCGAACACGACGAGCAGCAGCAGCGCGAACACGGTGAACGCGATCGGCGCCTTCCAGCTGCGCGTCGTGCGCACCTCCGCCTTCGTCTCGGCATGGGCCGGCGCGACCTCCTTGGTCGACGGCATC
>JBQDJW010000483.1:0-3206 GCA_052086425.1 Pseudoclavibacter sp.
TGTCCAGCCGAGGTTTCGCCGTTCCCTGGGCCGCGATGATCGCCATGTTCATGCTGCTGTTCACCTACATCGGCGGGGCGAGCTACGTCTATCAAGACGACTACGGTGTGACCTCGGAAGCATTCGGCTTGCTGTTCGCGATCGCCGGCTTCGCCCTGATGGTCGGAGCCGCTGCCGCGAGCCGCTCCGCACAACGACTCCCACAGAAGGTTCTGGCCCTGACCGGAGTCGGCATCTCGGCGATCGGCGCAGTGATCGCCGTCGCCGTGACAGTGATCAGTGCACCGATCTGGGCCCTCGTCGTCGGGGTCTCCGTCATCATGCTCGGCCTCGGCGTCGCTGAGCCGGCGCTGATGAGCAACAGCATGTCGGCAGTGGAGGAGAACACCGGCCAGGCGGCGGCGCTCCTCGGCGCCGGGCAGTTCGTGCTCGGCGCAGCGGCGTCCGGTATCGCCGGTGTGTTCATCACCTTCGGTCCCTCCGCTTGGGCGGCGATGCTCCTGGCGATCGTCGTGCTCGCACTGACACTCAGTTTCGCCAGCATTCGTGCGCGACGATGACCGACACCTCGACGTCCACTCCCCGGCAGGACGCCCCTCAGCGAGAATCCCGCGCACAACGACCCAGTTCACTTGCTAGGCGGCATCGCTGCGCTATTGGCGGCCCAGGTGAAGGAGTTCTTTGACGGCGCTCCTCCCGGCGTGACGTACGACGCCGACAATCGGGGAGTCCGGGCCACGCACACCAGCACGGCTCGGGTGATGGTCGAGGGACTGTGGCGACGTTCGTGCCATTCCCTGAGCCGATCCCTCATTCCGCGGTCATATCCGATGGCATACTCGCACCCGGGGAGCACGAGATCGCGATCCATGACAAGGTTCCGGTGCAAAACTCGTTCATCACCGTGCGAGTCGCCGAAGGCGTATCAGCGTTTCAAATTGGCCAGACACCACCATCGATCAAACGCAACGCCGCTACTCAGTCAGCGCCCACACCGGAGCCGGTGACCACGCGGCTCCCTCGGCAATATGTGCCGCGGTCGGCGACAACGACCGTGTCGCCGACCAATCGAAGGGCAACGTCGTGCCATCTAGGTCAGCGCTACGGCCTTCCACGAGAGTAGCCAGACCACAGCCGGACACCATCACACGGTGACACCGAATTCCACCACATCGCCGTTCTCGCGCGGTCGACGGCGACAGTTCCTGGATTCGCCCACCACCGCATCGGGCCATGTCGTCGATGTGCATGGCCGCTGCCCACGCGAGTGAGCTCTCCACCGAGAGGGGGCTCGTGGCGCTGGCGAAGCGACGGGAGTCAGGCGACGAGCTCGGCCAGCGCGGCGGGATCCGCGATGACCTCGAGCGCCGTGATCCGGCCGCCCGCGAAGCGCACGACGTAGGCGGCGCGCACGGATCCGTCGAGCGCGTAGACAGCAGACGGCAGATGAGCGATGTCGGCGGCCTGCGCGAGCGCCGCGCGCCCCGCGAACACGCGCGCGACGGCGTCGGCACCGCGGATCCGCGCATCGAGCAGCGGGGCACCCTCGCCCGCGCCCTGCGTCGTGAGCGCGATCGCCTCGTCGTCGGCTCGCAATTCGACGTCGGGATCGAGGAGCTGCAGGAGGCGGCCGAAATCGCCCTCCCGCGCGGCCGCGAGGAAGTCGTCGACGGCCTGCCGCCGACGCCGGCGCACCTGAGTGACGTCGACGCGACGAATCCGTGCGCGCGCCCGCGACGCGAGCCGGCGGGCGTTCACCGACGTGCGCTCGATGATCGGCGCAATGTCGTCGAACGGCAGGCCGAACACGTCGTGGAGCACGAACGCGAGCCGCTCGGCGGGTGAGAGCTCATCGAGCACGACCTCGAGAGCCAGGGCAAGGTCCTCCTCGCGCGCGACGTGGTCGTCGGGACCTGCGTCATACGACGGAGCGTCGTCGGTCTCGGGGTCCTCGCGTCGCGCCGACTCGCGGCGGATCAGGTCGATGCAGACGCGTGAGACGACTGTGGTGAGCCATGCGCCGATGTTCTCGATGCGCTCCGCTCCGTCGCGCTCGAGGCGCAGCCAGGTCTCTTGCACGGCGTCGTCGGCGGCGAACGGCGACCCGAGGGCGCGGCGCGCGATCGCGTGCATGCGGGGGCGATGGCGCGCGAACTCGCGGGCGAGCGCATCGGTCGACATCGGCACCTCCGGTTCGATTCGGGCTGAGTGTGTCACATCTTCGCGCGCCGGTGCGACGTCCAGGTGAAACCCTTTCCGCCACCACCCCGGGAGATCCCATGCCGTCACCCAGCGCCCTCCGTTCCGCCGTCCGCGGCCGCGTCCTCCTGCCCGGCGACGCCGACTTCGATGTCGCTCACCGCCCGTGGAACCTGGCCGTGGCCCAGGATCCCGTCGCCGTCGTCGAGGCCGCGGACGCCGCCGACGTTGCCGCCCTCGTCGGATTCGCCGCCGATCACGGGATCCCCGTCGCGACGCAGCCAAGCGGGCACGGCGCGACCGGCCGCGCGAGCGGGGCGATCCTCTTGCGCACGTCTCGCCTCGACGGCATCGCGATCGATCCCGCCGCGCGGACCGCGCGCATCGGGGCGGGCGTGCGCTCGGGCGCTCTGCAGCGCGCCGCGGCCGAGCACGGTCTGACAGGCCTGCCGGGCAGTTCGCCCGTCGTGAGCGTGACGGGGGCCGCGATCGGCGGCGGGCTCAGTTGGTTCGGCCGCGCCGCCGGGTGGATCTCGGACAGCATCACGGCGTTCGACATCGTCGACGCGCAGGGATCCGCCCACACGGTGAGTCGCGACGAGGACACGGAGCTGTTCTGGGCGCTGCGCGGCGGCGGAGGCGACATCGCGATTGTCACGGCCGTCGAGCTCGCGCTGCGAGAGACGCCCGCACTGTTCGGCGGGCGGCTGCTGTGGCCGCGCACCCGGGCCCGCGAGGTCGTCGACGCCTTCCAGTCCATCACCGCCGACGCCCCACGGGAGCTCACCGCGTGGCTCGAACTCCTGCGCTTCCCGGGCGCCGATCCGATGATCGCGATCGACGCGACGCACCTCGGCGATGCCGAGACCGGCCAGGCGCTCCTGCGCGACGCAGAGCGCATCGGCGGACTCCTCTCCGACACCCGCGCCCTCATGAGCACGGCCGACATCGGTTCCATCACCGGCGAGCCGACGGATCCGGCGCCCGGCCGGTCGCGAGCCGAACTG
>JBQDJW010000484.1:0-3200 GCA_052086425.1 Pseudoclavibacter sp.
CGGGCTGCGGTGCGCTCATCGCGCAGTATCAAGGGTTCGCCGACATCTCGATGGGTATCGGTCTGATTCTTGTCGGCCTCGCCTCGGTGATTCTCGGTCAGGCGATCTTCGGCAATTCGTCGGTGATCATCGCGACGATCGGCGTGATCGTCGGTGCCGTGCTGTACCGGCTTGTGATCTTCGCGGCGCTGTCGGTCGGCCTCGACCCCAACGACATGAAGCTCATCTCGGCCGTGCTCGTCGTGATCGCCCTGCTGCTGCCGATGGTCCCCGGCTTCGGCAGGCTGCGCGTCATCGGGAACTGGCGAAAACCGCCGCCGGGCAAATCGGCCGTCACCGAGGTGCTGCCGACGGCCGAGGGCGCGCAGGCGGGCGCCTCCGCCGGCACCGGGAGCGCGGCAGCTACGGCGAAGGGAGGCGCGAATGCTTGAGATGACGGAAATCCGCAAGACCTTCTTCCCCGGAACGGTCAATGAGCGCGTCGCCCTCGCCGGCGTGAGCCTCACGATGACCGAGGGCGACTTCGTGACGGTCATCGGCTCGAACGGCGCGGGCAAATCGACGCTGCTCAACGCCCTGTCGGGCAAGATGAAGATCGACAAGGGCTCGATCTCGCTCGACGGCAAGTCGATCGGCGGGCTGCCGGAGCACGCGAGGGCGCGCTTCATCGGCCGGGTCTTCCAAGACCCGATGGCCGGAACGGCGCCAGACCTCTCGATCGAGCAGAACCTCGCGCTCGCGCTGCGGCGAGGGAAACCGCGGGGCATGCTGCTCGGACTCACGGGCTCGCGGCGAGCGCAGTTCGAGCGCGAGCTCACTCGGCTCGAGCTCGGTCTCGAGCGTCGGTTGCGGGCCAAGGTCGGGCTGCTTTCTGGCGGTCAGCGGCAGGCGCTCTCGCTGCTCATGGCGAGCTTCACCAACCCGAAGGTGCTGCTGCTCGACGAGCACACGGCGGCCCTCGACCCGCAGCGCGCAGCCCAGGTGACGCAACTGACGAAGGACATCGTGTCGTCGGCGGGACTCACGACCCTCATGGTGACGCACAACATGCAGCAGGCGCTCGACCTCGGCAATCGGCTCATCATGATGCACGAGGGCCGCGTCATCCTCGAGCTGAGCGCCGAGGAAAAGGCGACCGCGACGGTCGAAGACCTGCTCGGCGAGTTCGCCAAGATCAAGGGCGCGCTGCTCGACGACCGCACGATGCTGCAGTAGACGCGGCGTGCGGCAGGCGGCCACTGGTCGCCGCCTCCGCTGCGGCGCGATCGCAACACCACAGGCGGGGTCCGGATGCGCATCCGGGCCCCGCCTGTGTTCGTCGCAGCAGGGAGTGGGCGACGTTTATTCGCGGCCGGCGCCGGCGGGCTCGCGGGCCGGGCCGGCTGCGGGAGCCTCGGCGGATGCGGTGGTCACCGAGGACGCCATGGTCGCCGTGTTCGAGACGACGGGTGCGGCGGCGCGCTGCTGGTGGACGCGCCTGCGGGCCGCGGCGATCGCGCGGGAGTTCGGGAAGCGGGCGGGCGCGGTGCGGCCGTGGGTCCAGTAGATCGCGAGCCCGACGAACAGGAGGCCGCCGACGAGGTTGCCGAGCACGGTCGGCAGTTCGTTCCACACGAGGTAGTCGCCGAGCGTGAACTCGGCGCCCATCATGAGGCCGGCCGGAAACAGGAACAGGTTCACGATGGAGTGCTCGAAGCCGAGGTAGAAGAAGAGGCAGATCGGCAGCCACATGCCGATGACCTTGCCCTGCACGGTCGTCGACATCATGGCGGCGACGACGCCGGTCGAGACCATCCAGTTGCACAGCACGGCGCGGATGAACAGGGTCGCCATGCCGCCGAAGCCGTGCTCGGCGTAGCCGACCGTGCGGCCGTGGCCGATCTCGGCGATGTTCTGGCCGATTTCGTTCGGGGGCGTCGTGAAGCCGTAGGTGACGTAGACCGTGACGAAGAAGGCGATGAGCACGGCGCCAGCGAGGTTGCCGAGGAACACGAGCCCCCAGCAGCGGAGCACACCGCCCCAGGTCACTCCCGGTCGCTTCGCGATGCGCGCGAGCGGCGCGAGCGTAAACACGCCGGTGAGCAGGTCGTACCCGAGCAGGTACAGCAGCACGAAGCCGACGGGGAACAGCAGCGCGCCGAGCAGGGGCTCGCCGGTCTGCGTCGAAACGGTGACCGCGAAGACCGCGCCGAGCGCGAGCATGCTGCCGCCCATGAAGGCGCGGATCAGCATGTCGCGCGTGGCGAGGTGGATCTTCGAGGCGCCGTACTCGACCATCTGGTTCGCGAGTTCGGCTGGCTTGATGTAGGACACGTGAGGCTCCTCGTCGGGTGTGCGGCAGGGGCGGGTGGGCTGTTGGCTGAAGGCTTTGGTCGGCGAGCTCGCCGCCGGCTACGCGGGCCGCCGCGCGGGTAGGGCCGCCAAGTAGCGCTCGCGCACGATCGCGACGAGCTCGGGCGCGGCCGGCTCGTCGGGGCCGAGCAGCGGCCTCGTCGAGACGTCGCAGCCGGCCTGCTCGGCGACCGATTGGAAGTACCCGGGCGCAAGCAGGTAGCTCGCGCCGACGATGCGGCGGTCAGGATGCTCGGCTCGCGTCCGCGAGACGACGTCACCGATCGGGGCTCCCGCGCCCGCGAGGGCGCCGACCGCGACGGGCACGCCGAGCAGGTCGGCGAGGAGCTCGCCCGTGGAGATGCCGTCGTCGGTCGCCTCGGCGTCCGACGAGCCGGCGACGATCAGCACGATCGCGTCCCGCTCAGGCGCGAAGGCGACCTCGGCGAGCCGCAGGGCGAGCACGTTGGCGAGGCGGGGATCGGGGCCGAGCGCCCTGGTGACCTCGACGCTCGAGCCGCTGTGCGCATCCACGTCGTTCGCGATGTCGTGCTTGACGTGATAGCCCGTCGCGAGCAGCAGCGGCACGATGACGGCGTCGGAGGCGGCCGAGCCGAGTGTCGCGGGAACATCCGGCTCTTGCACGTCGACGAAGCCCTCGTGAACCGGTGCGCCAGGAACTGCGGTGCGCACGGCGTCGACGAGCCCGCGCACGGCCGCGCGACCGCGCTCGTCGGACGTGCCGTGCGCGATCGCGAGCAGCGCGGCGGGCGCGGCGATATGCACGTCGCCGTCGGCGACGCGCACCCGCAGGATCGGCAGTCGCAGGTCGGGCGTCGTGAAGCACCGGCCCGGTCGCAGGTCGCAGA
>JBQDJW010000485.1:0-3192 GCA_052086425.1 Pseudoclavibacter sp.
GGCGACGACGCCGGCGATCGGCGCGAGGATGAGCTGCGGCGCGAACTGCAGGCCGGTGACGATGCCGAGGGCGGTCGCGTCGTAGTCGGTCAGTTCGGTCAGGACGATCCACGACTGGGCCGTGCGCTGCATCCACGTGCCGATATTCGAGGCGAGCGAGCCCGCGAACCAGACGCGGTAGTTCCACTCGGCGAGGGAGCGGAACATGGGCGACACTCGGGCGTTCTCCTTGCATTCCGGCCGATCGCCAGAGTTCATGAGTGAGCATACATGCGTGCCGCGCGTACAATGCGCTGTGGCTCCTCGACCCTCCTGACGAAAGTTGCCTGACGCATGGCTCAGAAAGACCGCGAACACATCCGCCGGCTTCGCGAAGAAGCGAACGCGATCCGCAAGCACGAACAGGCGAAACGGCGGCGGAACCGCATCTTCACGCAGGTCGGCATCATCGGCGGCGCGATCGTCGCCATCGCCGCGATCGTGGTGCTCATCGTCTTCGGCCCGCAGTGGTTCAACCCGCGCCCCGACTTCGAGGCCGCAGGCACGATCGAGGTGATGGATGCGGACGGCGAGGCGGTCGAGCAGCCCATCTCGACGACCGACCGCGGTGTGATCATCGGCGCGACCGACGCGCCCGTGACCATGCAGTACTGGTACGACTACTCGTGCCCGCACTGCATCGATTACCACACGCAGACCAATGGCACCTACCAGGACCTCATCGCGAGCGGCCAGGTGCAGGTCGAGTACATCCCGATCAATTACATGGCGCCGTACGGCGCCCAGGCCGCCGCCGCCGTCCTCGCGACCGTGCAGCAGCAGCCCGAGCTGTTCTTCACGCTCAGCGACGCGATCTTCGCGGTCGACGCGCAGACCCAGTCCGCGTGGGGTCCCGGTGATTACGCGACGCTGGCACCCACGTCGGGTGTGACCGACGAGCAGGCGCTCGCCGACATCCAGGCAGGCACCTACTTGCGCATCATCAACGACTCGACGAGCGACGCCCGCAACGACGGCGTCGGCGGGACGCCCTCGGTCGGCGTCAACGGCGAGATTCAGGAGACGATTCCCGTTGGTGAAGACATCTACACGCTCGTGAACGACAACGGCGGCGACGTGACGCCGCCGTCGACCGCGGTCGACGGCGAGACGGGCGACGATGCCGAGGGCGCGAGCGATGACGGCGCCGCTGACGGCGCGTCGGCGACCGAGCCCGAAGAGACGCCCGAGTCGTAAGCATGGGCGCATCGACGACCGGCCGCTCGCGCGGCTCCAAGCGCGGGCGTGCCGGCGGTCGGCCCGAGATCGACGCACGGGCCGACGGCGGCTCGGACGCCGAGCCCGTGCTTGATGAGGATGTGCTCGATGGCGACGAGCTCGACGAGGACGAATTCGACGAACTCGACGACGACGAGGAATTCGAGGACGATCTCGACGACGGTGACGATCTCGAGGCGGTGACCGGAGCATCCGGTGCCGATGGCGAGTTGCCGTGGCTGTTCCGCAGGGCGCGCAACATCGCCTGGGCCATCGTCGTATTCGGCGGCGTCGGCCTGCTCGCGAGCTTCTTCCTGACCCTCGAGTACCTGCACAAGCTCCGTGACCCGGGCGCCGCGCTTGTCTGCGACATCAACGTGTTCATGTCGTGCGGGCCGGCGATGGACTCGTGGGCTGGCAGCATCCTCGGGTTCCCGAACATCATCATCGGGCTCGTGTCGTTCTCCCTCGCCGTCACCATGGGCATGGGGCTGCTGGCCGGCGCCCGCTACAAGCGCTGGTTCTGGATCGGCTTCCAGATCGGCCTGGTCGGCGCGGCCGTGCTCATCACGTTCCTGCAATGGTTTTCGGGCTACCAGATCGCGCGCCTCTGCATCTGGTGCATGACGATCTGGGCGGGCACGATCCCGCTCGTCACGCTCACGACGATCTACAACCTCGCCAAGGGCAACCTCGGTGGGGCCCTGAAGCGCGTCGGGCTGGCGCTCGCACCCTGGGCCGTCACGATCATCATCATCTGGTACCTCGCGGTAGCCGGGTTCGTTGTCGCCGGCATGTGGAACGTGATCGCCCTCTCGTTCATCTAGCAGGGGCGCGGAACGTTCGCCCGGGCCGCCACGCCCCGCTCATCGTGGCGCAGGCGGGCCGCCGCGCGGCTCAGCTACCGGCTGCGACATTGACTACCGGGTGCGACGTTGGCGACCGGATGCCGGGTCGTTCTTGTCGCGGTTGGTAGTGCTTCGTGGTTGCGCGTCGGCCAGGAGTCCTGCGAATGGACGAGCGGCCTGCGGGCAGATGCGAAAGCAGGAGGGCGGGTCGCGCATGGGCGCGACCCGCCCTCCCGCTTTGCAGCGTGCCGAGCTAGGCGATGCGACGCTCGTCGGCGTCGCGCATGCCGAGGTGCGGGCGAGCCGGCGGCTCGGTCGACGCCGCCAGGTCGCTGAGCGACTCGGACGGCGAGAGGAACTCGCTGATCGCCGCGGCGTGTTCCGCGGCCGGGGCTTCATCAGCCTCAGCGTCAGCGGCGGCTACCGCCGCGTCGGTGACGACGTCTGTCTCGGCCTGGTCTTCGGCGTCGGCCGTGTCGCCGGTGTTCGCCGTCTCGGCTTCGCGTTCGGACCGCTCGTCCGCGTCAGACTCGGCGTCCCCTGCAGCGGCGTCGGCATCGGCGTCAGCCGCATCCGCGGCACCGGCGCCCTGGCGCTCGTGCATGGCCTCGATCGCGAGGCGCAGGGGAGCGGCGCGCAGTTCGAGGTCGCTGGCGACCGCGATCGAGTTCTGAATGCGCCGTACGAGGTCGGCGACCATGATCTCGGAGAACATCGCATCGTCGCCCGGCGTGCGGTCGGCGCGCCATTCGAGGCGGTACCGGCCGGTCGGCCCGAACATGTCGAGCAGCATCCCGGTGAGTTCGTCGCGCGCCTCGTCCGACAGCGCGGCCTCAGGCTCGAGCAGGCGCGGTGGCGCCGCGTCGGGCTGTGCGAGCCCGAGGCCCGCGAAGTTGGGGTGATCGCTCAGCGGCATGGCCGGGCGAAGCGACGGCGCCGCGAACGAGGCCGGCAGGTTCGATGCGCGAATCGGGGGAGCGGTGACGGGCGCGGGCACGGCGGGCGAAGGCGCGACGGTCTCGACGCGTGACGGCCCCCGCGTCTCGTCGGCGGGCGACGCCGACGACTCGACTGCAGCGGGAGCGTC
>JBQDJW010000486.1:0-3187 GCA_052086425.1 Pseudoclavibacter sp.
GTTCGTGAAGCAGCTCCTCGCCCGCATGTCGCCGCCCGGCGCGAAACTCATCGGCACCACCAACCCCGACGGGCCACGGCACTGGCTCAAGACCGAGTACCTCGACCGCATCGACCGCGGCGAACTCCCCGACTGGCGCCGCTTCCACTTCACGATGGACGACAACCCGTCGCTCACCGCCGACTACATTGCGTCCCTCAAACGCGAATACACCGGCCTCTGGTACCGGCGCTTCATCCTCGGCGAATGGGTCGCCGCCGAAGGCGCCATCTACAGCGACTTCACCGACCAACGCCACGTCATCCCCTGGCGCGACATGCCACCCCTCGACCGCATCGTCGGCGTCGGTATCGACCACGGCACCAGCAACCCCACCGCCGCCATCCTCCTCGGCATCACACGCGAACCACGCCCCCGCCTCATCGCGATCGACGAATGGGCACACCAGCCCGAACGCGACGGCGGCCAACTCG
The DNA here is from genome assembly GCA_052086425.1 of Pseudoclavibacter sp. GTDB lineage: Bacteria > Actinomycetota > Actinomycetes > Actinomycetales > Microbacteriaceae > Pseudoclavibacter. The sequence continues at coordinate 474 of JBQDJW010000486.1, forward strand.
CCGACATCGAACAGTCCCGCCGGTTCCGCGCCTGGCTCGCGCAGCCGCACACGCCGCACGGCGACGGCCTCGTCAACGTGCGAACCGTGTACGCCGACCCCGCCGCCGCGTCGCTCCGCAAGCAGCTACGCGACGACAACGTGCCCACGCGGGCCGCGCGGAACGAAGTCATCGACGGCATCCGCACCGTCGCATCCCTCCTCGCCACCGACCAGCTCGTCATCACCGACCGCTGCCGACTCCTCCTCGACGAGCTCCCCGGCTACGTGTGGGACGAGAAAGCCACCGAGGACGGCCACGACGCCCCGGTCAAACACAACGACCACGCCGTCGACGCGCTCCGCTACATCGTCCACTCAGCCGCCTACTCGTGGCGCAAACACCTGCGATAGGAGCCCCGGATGCTGCCCGAAGGCAACACGCGCGCCCCGTGGCCACCCCGCCAATTCCAGCCCGTATACGCCGAAATGCGCCGCCACGACGCCTGGTGGCGAGGCGACATCGACGCCATCACGGACACGCAAGGCGGCGTCGACCAGCGCACCTGGTACGGCCGCCGCAAGACCGCCCCGACCAACGAGCGCCCCAAGACCGTCCACGTGCCCGTCCCGGCCGACATCGCGACGGCATCCGCCGACCTCCTGTTCTCGGAGCCGCCCCGGTTCGTGATGCCCGGCCGGCACGGCGACGACACCGGCCGCGACGACCACCAGGCCCGCCTCGAGGCGATCTTCGGCACCGACCAGGCCCACGCGGCACTCATCGAGGGCGCCGAGATCGCGTCCGCGCTCGGCGGCTCCTACCCGCGCCTCACCTGGCACGAAGACAGCGACCACGTCGAAATCTCGTGCGCGGACGCCGACGTCGTCGTGCCCGAGTTCCAGAACGGCCGCCTCGTCGCCGCCACGTTCTGGACCGAGTACGAGCGCGACCGGGACGTGTACCGGCACCTCGAACGGCACGAGGCCGGCCGCATCCTCCACGGCCTGTACGAGGGCCGCACGGACGAGCTCGGACGGCAAGTGCCGCTCGCCGAGCTCCCCGAACTCGAATGGGCCGCGAACCTCGTGAACGATGAGGGCGCCATCCTGACGGGCATCGATGACCTCACCGTCCGCTACGTCGCGAACATGCGGCCGAACAAGACGTTCCGCCGCACGCCCGGCCTGCGCGACCTCGGCCGCTCCGACTACGACGGCGTCGAGCACCTCTTCGAGGAACTCGACCAGGTGTTCACGTCATGGATGCGGGACGTGCGCCTCGCCCGAGCCCGCCTCCTCGTCGCCGAGGAAATGCTCGACGTACAGGCGCCCGGGACTGCCGGCCGCTTCGACCTCGACCAGGAAGTGTTCGCCACCATCAACGCGGACCCCGACGCCGTGCAGCACATCCGCGCCGAGCAGTTCGCGATCCGCGTCGAAGAACACTCCGCGACGTGCGAGAACCTCACCACCCGCATCCTCCGCCGCGCCGGCCTCGCAGACGCATCGTTCGGCACCGACAACGACCGTATGCAGACAGCGACGGGCGTGAAAGCACGCGAGCGGCTCTCTGAGCGCACCCGCGACAAGAAGGCCCGCTACTGGGCGTCCGAACTCGGACCGCTCGCCCGCGCCGCCCTCAACCTCGACGCGTACCTCTTCGAGACCGGCGTCCGCACCACGGAGACGCCCGAGGTGAAGTGGCCGCCGACCGCGCAGGCCGACGGCGCCGAGCTCGCGCAGACCGCGAACCTCCTCGCCACCGCGCAGGCCGCGTCGATCGAAACTCTCGTCCGACTCGTCCATCCCGAGTGGGAAGGCGGCACGGTCAACGACGAGGTTGCGCGCATCCGTGAGGAGCGCGGCATCGGTACCGCCCCGGACCCTGCCACGTTCACGGGCTTCTAGACCGGAAGGGGGCGCGTGGTGTTCGTTCCTCCGGACGCGCCCTCTTCCGCCGTCGTCGACGCGCTCGCCGCGAAAGCCACCGACCTGTGGGCGGACGTCGAAACGACACTCCTCGCACGGCTCGGCGAGCTCACCCGGGGCGACATGAACCTCGGCGACGTCAACGACCGGCTCCGCCTCGTGCGCGAGCTCCGCGCCACCGTGCAGGACGCGCTCGCGGCCATCCCCGAGGACGCCGCGCAGCAGCTCGTCGACGCCGCCTCGGCATACGGTGCCGCGAACGCGCTCGTCGAGCTCGCCGGCCTCCCCGGCACGCCCTACTCGAGCGGCGCACCACTCGGCGCCGCCCACCTCCACGGCCTCGTCAACACCGCCACCGACCTCGTGTCCCGCTGGGACGACGTCAAGAACCGCGTGCTCCGCTTCCCCGAGGACGTGTACCAGCGGTTCGGCGCGCAGGCCGTCGCGGAACGCCTCGGCGCCGCGACCGCAACCCAGACGCAGCAGCTCGACCTCATCAAGCGCTGGTACGGGCAAGGCATCCCCGCGTTCACGGACGTATCCGGCCGCACCTGGCGCGCCGGCTCCTACATCGAGATGGCCACCCGCACTGGCACGCAACGCGCCCTCACAGAGGGCCGTCGCGCACAGATGACGACCGCCGGCGTCCGGCTCGGACAGATTCGCGAGGCCGCGGCAGCGTGCGACGTGTGCGCGCCCTGGCACGGCGCGCTCGTGTCCCTCGACCAGACCCCGGCCGGCCCCGTCACCATGCTGTCCGCTGTCGACGACGAGGCCGTGACCGTGCAGGTCCAGGCCACGATC
>JBQDJW010000487.1:0-3186 GCA_052086425.1 Pseudoclavibacter sp.
GCCACGGATCCGGAGCCGGCTCGGGAATCGGCATGGACCTCGACACCGTCGGCGGCCTCGCGATGCTGGCACATCTCGTCGCCTCGCCCGACGCGAGTTCGACGCGCGGGTCGCGCGCGCACCGGGTCACCGCCGCGCGGGCGCGCGAGCTCGGCCGCATGAGGATCGTCACTGGTGACGTCGTCGATCTCGTCGGCGACGTCACCGGTCGCGAGGGAACGCTCGCCCGCATCGTCCGCGTGCACGACCGACGCACCCTCCTCCGTCGCAGCGCCGACGACACCGATCAGGTCGAGCGCGTGATCGTCGCCAATGCAACGCGCCTGTGCATCGTGGCATCGACGATCGACCCCGAGCCGCGCCCTCGCCTCATCGACCGCTGCCTCGTGGCCGCGTTCGACGCAGGCATCGAACCCATGCTCTTGCTCACGAAGACGGACCTCAAGGCTGCAGACAAGCTCCGCGCGCTCGTCGAACCACTCGGAGTGCCGATCTTCGAATCGCGGCGGGATGCACCTCCCATCGAGGATCTGCGCACCGCCCTCGCCGACAACGTGACCGTGCTCGTCGGCCACTCGGGAGTCGGCAAGTCGACAATGGTGAATCTGCTCGTCCCCGACGCGGAACGCGTCGTCGGGCACGTCAACGCGGTCACCGGCAGGGGCCGCCACACATCCTCGTCGTCGCTCGCGCTCCCGATCCTCGCGGAAGACCACGGCCTTCCCTCTGCCGCAGCCGCTCCGGCAGGTGGCTGGATCATCGACACCCCTGGTGTTCGCTCGTTCGGGCTCGGACACGTCTCGGTCGACAATGTGCTGCGCGGCTTCCCCGATCTCGCCGCGATCGCCGACGAATGTCCGCGAGGATGCACCCACCGCGCAGACGCCCCCGACTGCGAGCTCGACGAGGCCGCGCGCGACGGCCGTCTCGACGACTTCGGCACCGCTCGCATCGAATCGCTCCGGCGCCTCTTCGTCTCGATCGACTCGCCGAGCGACGAACCGAGATCGTAGGGCTCGGCGCGTGCGGGCCGTGACGGGAGACCCCGCGGTTAGGCTCTGGTCGTGGCCCGCGAACTCCTGCACTCGATCTCGTCCGACCTCCGGCTCGCGCGCGAGCTGGCCAACATCGCCGACGAGATATCGCTTCGCGCCTTCCGCGCGCAGGACTTCGGCGTCTACGAGAAGGAAGACCGAACCAGCGTCACCGACGCCGACCGCGAGGTCGAGCGCATGCTGCGCGAGCGTCTCGACGAGGCGCGCGCGAGCGACGGCATTCTCGGCGAGGAATACGGCTCACAGGGGTCGACGAAACGACAGTGGATCATCGACCCGATCGACGGCACCGCGAACTTCATGCGCGGCATCCCGATTTGGGCGACCCTGATCGCGCTCGCCGTCGACGGCGTCCCCGAGGTCGGTGTGGTCAGCGCGCCCGCGCTCAATCGGCGCTGGTGGGGCGCATCCGGCCATGGCGCGTACACCGACGACGACCTCGGTAACCCGAACACCGCGACCGATCGGCGCATTCAGGTGTCTGCCGTCGACGACATCGCGCAGGCCTCGGTCAGCTACAACAGCCTCAAGGGGTGGGACGAGGCCGGCCGCCTCGACCAGTTGATCGGCCTGAGCCGCAGCGTCGGCCGCACGAGAGCCGTCGGCGAGATGTGGTCGTACATGCTCGTCGCAGAGGGCGCCATGGAGATCGCCGGCGAGTTCGACCTGAAGCCGTACGACATGGCCGCCCTCGAGCCGATCGTGCGCGAGGCCGGTGGGCGCTTCACGAGCGTCGACGGTGAGGACGGGCCGTGGCACGGCTCGGCGCTCGCCACGAACGGCCACCTGCACGCCGCGGCCGTCGACCTGTTGCGCGCATAGCCCCAAGGCGAGCGGCCCTGCCGAGCCGCGCACGCCGGTAGCATGTGCGCGAACCAACGAGGAGTCCACGTGCCACGATCCCTTCCGGTCTCGGTTGCAGCCGTCATCGGGGCCGCCCTGCTGATGACCGGATGCGCGGGTGCCGACGATCCGTCCGCGTCGCAGACCCCGGTAACGGCCGATCCGGAGGATGGGGCCCCGACGAACTTCCTCGACCTCGAGATCGGCGATTGCTTCGATATCCCGTCGAATCTGCCGGACGGCGAGGCGCTGCTGTATTCGTCCTGCGACGTACTGCATATGTTCGAGGCGTTCGCCGAGACCGAGCTGCCGAGTGGCGACTACCCCGGCGACGACGCCGTCGAGAGCGAAGCGGCCGAGTATTGCCAACCGGCATTCGTCGAGTTCGTCGGCGAATCGTGGACGACGAGCGACTTCGACTTCCAGTACATCGTGCCGTCGGAGCTCACGTGGGGCGACAGTGACGACCGCACGATCATGTGTCTCGTCACGAGCCTCGACGGCCTGCCGTGGAGCGGCACGTCCGCCGAAGGAGGTTCCCGTGGCTGAGACCAGGCGGATCGCCCGTTGGGCTCGCGTCGCGGGACCGGCCGGGCGCCCAAGCGCAGCCCGCCTCGTCGCCGCAGGCGCGTGTGCCGTCGCGCTCCTGAGTGGATGCGCCAGTGCCCCGGACGCCGAGCCCGAGGAACGCCCGATCACGCAAATCGAGGTCGGCGACTGCTTCGACACCGACGCGGGGTACACGACCGCCCTGGTCTACACGGACTGCGCGGCCGCGCACCTGTTCGAGGCGTTCCACATCGAGGAGCTGACCGACGAACGGTTCCCGGGCGACGAGGCGATCGCGGCCACGGCGAACGAAGTGTGCGACGAACAGTTCCAAGTCTTCACGGGGATGCCTGTCTCGCAGAGTCCCGACTACCTCTCGACGTTCTTCGGCCCAACCGAGGACAGCTGGATGACCGAGGACGACCGCGCGATCGTGTGCACGGTCATGCCGGTCGACGGCCAGGCGCGCGCCGGCTCGGCCGCAGGCGAATAACCGCATCGAGCCGAGACTCGTCCTCCAATCGGGTGATGCCGCATCGCCCGTGGTTCGACGAGTCGCGCGACGCCGATGGGTAACATGTGGGCCAGGTTCCACTCGCGGAGGCTTCGGGCCACCGCCGTTTCCCGGGAGAACGCCATGTCGTTGAAGTCCATCGCCGCCCGCGCCACCGCCGCCGTTGGCGTCGCGAGCGTCGGCCTGTTGACCCTCGCGGGTTGCACCCTCGTATCGACGCTCGCC
>JBQDJW010000488.1:0-3186 GCA_052086425.1 Pseudoclavibacter sp.
GTCTCGTCCTCGGGGACCAGGATCTCCTCGATGACCCCGGCGACGGGCGACGGGATCTCGGTGTCGACCTTGTCGGTCGACACCTCGAGCAGCAACTCGTCGACCTCGACCGTGTCACCGACCTGCTTGAGCCACCTCGTGACAGTGCCCTCGGTCACGCTCTCGCCGAGCGCCGGCAGCTTGACGTCTTCACTCATCGTTCGTGTTCTCCTCAGTTCCGCCTCGTGAGCGGATCGATCGTTGCCGGCGTTCTTAGACTGCGTGCAGGGGTCGGTCGGCGAGCTTCATGGCAGCCTCGCCAAGCGTCTCGCCCTGGGTCGGGTGCGCGTGAACGAGCTGGGCCACGTCTTCCGGGTAGGCCTCCCAGTTGACGATGAGCTGGGCCTCGCTGACGAGCTCGCCGACGCGCGGGCCGATCATGTGCACGCCGACGATCGGGCCGTCCTTGACTCGCACCATCTTGACGAATCCGCCGCCGCCGAGGATCGAGCTCTTCGCGTTGCCCGCGAGGTTGTAGTCGTAGGTCGTGACGATATCGCCGTGGACCTCCTTGGCCTTTGCCTCGCTGAGCCCGACCGAGGCGATCTCAGGCTCACAGTAGGTGACCTTCGGCACGTTGACGTCGTCGACGGTCACGGGGTTCAGTCCCGCGATCTGCTCGGCGACGAACACGCCCTGCTGGTAGCTGCGGTGGGCGAGCTGCAGGCCGGGAACGATGTCGCCGATGGCGTAGACGCCGGGAACGTTCGTCTGGAGGCCCGCGTCGACCGGCACGAAGCTACGGTCGACGGTGACGCCGACATCTTCGAGGCCGATGCCCTGCGTGTTCGCCCCGCGGCCGACGGCGACGAGGAGGAGGTCGGCGTCGAGCGTCTCGCCCGACTCGAGGGTGACGTGCACGCCGGAGTCATCCTGCGTGACGCCCTGGAAGCGAGCGCTGAGCTTGAAGTCGATGCCACGCTTCTTGTACGCGCGCTCGAGCGTCTTCGAAATGGCCTCGTCCTCGTTCGGGGCGAGGTGCGGGAGGCCCTCGATGATCGTGACCTCCGCGCCGAACGAGCGCCACACGCTGGCGAACTCGAGGCCGATGACGCCGCCGCCGAGGACCAGGGCCCGCTTCGGCACCCACGTGAGCTGGAGCGCCTCTTCCGACGTGATGACGTTGCCGGTGATGTCGAGACCAGGCAGCGAGCGTGCGTAGGAGCCGGTCGCGAGGACAACGTTCTTCCCGACCAGGGTCGTGTCGCCAACCTGAACGGTCGTGGGGGAGGTGAGCCGCCCCTCGCCCTCGAAGACCTGCACCTTCTTCGCCTTGAGGAGGCCGGTCAGGCCCTTGAACTTGCTCGCGACGATGCCGTCGCGGAACGCGCCGACCTTTTCGATGTTCACGCCCTTGAACTCGGCGTCGATGCCGTACTCGGCGGCCTCACGGGCGTTGTCGGCGAGCTCGGCGGAGTGCAGCATCGCCTTGGTCGGCACACAGCCGCGGTGCAGGCAGGTGCCGCCCAGCTTGTCTTTCTCGACAAGCGCAACGGTCGAGCCGAGCTGGATGGCGCGGAGCGCGGCCGCGTAGCCCGCGCTTCCACCTCCGAGGACGACGAGGTCGAAGTTCTGTTCTGACACTCAGGTGCTCCCTCATTGAAGACAAGACGATTCGGGCGCTGGTGGCGCGCCGAATCTGGCGATAAGACGCGCCACAACCCTACTACGCAGGCGGATGTGCGCCGACGTGATGACGGGTGGCGAATCGGCGGCCGGATGCGCAACCCGTCACGATGCGTCCCCCGTCGACTCGGAGGTCGATTCGGAGGTCACTCGCCCGCCGACTCGCCGGGCTCGACGCCGTCGCGGGCCACCGTCTCGAGCAGGTCGATGAGGGTGCGAGTCATCACGCCGGTCGCGCCCTTCGGCGTGATGCCGTAGGCCGACTTGTCATTGTTCGACGGCCCGGCGATGTCGAGGTGCACCCAGGGAACGGGCGATCCCGACTCGTCCTCGCCGACGAACTCGCGCAGGAACCATGCGGCTGAGAGCATGCCGGCCGAACGATTGCCTGGCCGCGCATTGGCGATGTCGGCGACATCGGAGGCGAGCGGCTTGCCGACCTCGTCGGGAATCGGCATGTGCCACGCCGGCTCGCCGACGCGATCTGCGGCCGCCGTCACACGGGTGATCCACGAGTCGTCGTTGCCCATGACGCCGGTCGTGCGGTCGCCGAGCGCGACCACCTGCGCTCCCGTCAGTGTCGCGATGTCGATGATCGCATCCGGATTCGCGTTGCTCGCGTCGACGATGCCGTCGGCCATGACGAGCCGCCCCTCGGCGTCGGTGTTGGTCACCTCGACGGTCGTGCCGCCGCGAATCGTGAGGATGTCGTCCGGCCGCGTCGCCTCACCCGACGGCATGTTCTCGGCGAGGCAGAGGTAGCCCGTCACCGCGATCGGCGCCTGGAGTTGGGCGAGGGCGCACATGACGCCGACGACGACGGCCGCACCTGCCATGTCGAACTTCATGCCGACCATCGACGCGGCCGGCTTGAGCGACAGGCCGCCCGTGTCGAAGGTGATGCCCTTGCCGACGAGCGCGACGTGCGCCGATGCACCCTGCGGCTGCCAGCGGAGCACGGCGAGGCGCGGTGGGCGCGCCGAGCCGCGGCCGACGCCGAGCAGCCCGCCGTAGCCGCCGGCCTCGAGGGCGGCCTCGTCGAGGATCTCGACCGAGATGCCGAGCCCGCCGACCGTTGCGGCCGCGAGATCGGCGACGTTCGCCGGGCCGAGGTCGTTCGCAGGGGTATTGACGAGGTCGCGAACCAGCGCAACGGCCGACGCGATGATGCGCGATCGCTCGAGCGCGTCGCCGACGACGCCAGGGTCGTCGACGGGCAGGATGAGGCGCTCGACGCTCGGCTTCGTCTCGGTGCGGTAGTTGCCGAACCGGTATGCCCCCAGGGTGTACCCGGTCGCGATCTGCTCGGCGAGCTCGGCATCGATGCCGTCGACGCACACGGCGACCGCCGTCTCTTCGCCGAGCGACCTCGCCGCAGAGCCGATGGCGCTGCGCCAGTCGGCAGCAGCGGGCTCGCCCGCGCCGAGTCCGAGCAGGGCGATACGCGCGCGCCGGCCGTCGACCTCGAGCAGGGCGCGGACGACTTCGCCGCGCGAGCCGGTGACGCCGAGCGCCGTCAAT
>JBQDJW010000489.1:0-3183 GCA_052086425.1 Pseudoclavibacter sp.
GCCCGAACATCCCGCGCTCGCCGCGGATCTCGCCGTGCAGCCGCAGCACGGGGGCGAGCAGGCGGTCGGGGGCGCTCATGCGGCGATCCGTTCGGCCTGGGCCTCGTGCAGTCGCGAGAAGAGCCCGCCGCGCGCGACGAGCTCGTCGTAGGTGCCTTGCTCGGCGACGCGGCCGTCGTCGACGACCACGATGACGTCGGCATCGCGGATCGCGGAGAGGCGGTGCGCGATGACGACGACGGTGCTGCCGGCGAACTGTTCGGCGAAGTCGCCGAGTGCGGGGTCGCCGAGTATGGGGTCGCCGAGAGCCGGGACGGATGGAGATGCGGCTGCCCTCGGCGCAGCGGCGGCGCGCAGCCGCTCGAGCAGGTCGCGCTCCCGGCGGGCGTCGAGCGCGGAAGAGGCCTCATCGAGGATGAGGATCGGCGAGCGGCGCAGCAGGGCTCGGGCGATCGCGACGCGCTGCCGTTGCCCGCCCGACAGCATGGTGCCGCCGTCGCCGAGCTGCGCGTCGAGCCCGAGGCCCTGTTCGGCGAGCTCGGGCGCTTGCGCCAGGTCGAGCGCGCGCAGCAGCGCGGCGTCGTCGGCGCCTGGCGCGACGATGGCGAGGTTCTCGCGCAGAGTGCCCGCGAAGATCACTGGGTCTTGCGACACGAGGGTGACGGGCGGTGCGCCGACGGAGGCGGCGAGGGCGAGCCGGCCGCGCTCGAGCGGGAGCAGCCCGAGTATACCGTGGGCGTCGGTCGAGTGCCCCGCGCGGGCCGGGCCGCCGAGCGCCGCGACGGCGCCGCGGGGGATGCTGAGGGTCGCGTCATCGAGCGCGCTGCGGTCGGCCCCGGGGTAGCGGGCGGTGACGCCGTGGAGTTCGATCGCGGCGCCCGGGTCACTGGGAGCGTGCGCGGCGGCGATGCGCTCGGCCGGGGTCGTCTCGGTCGTGGCACTGGTGCGGCTGCGGTCGCGCTTGCGGGCTCTGCCGTCGCGGCCATCACCGAGCAGCGCGAGCAGTTGCCGCCCTGCGGTCACCCCGAGATACCCGGCGTGCCAGTGGTTGGCGAGGTCGCGGAACGGGCGGAAGACCTCGAACCCGACGAGGGCGACGGCGAAGAGCGTCGCGGCCTCCAGATGGTCCGCCGAGACACGGGCGACGCCGACGGCGAGCACGATTGCCGGTCCGGCGACGAGCAGGAACCCCGTGAGCCCAGACTCGACGAGCGACACGCGCAGCTGCCGGAGGGTTGCTCGCAGGAGCCCGTCGCTGCCCTCGGCGAGGGCGGCGCGGCGGCGTTCGGCGGCACCGAGCAGCTTGAGAGTCTCCATGCCGCGAATCGAGTCGGCGACGTCGGCGTGCAGCTCGGAGTAGGCGCCCCAGTGCTCGTCGCCGCGGCCGCGGAGCACGCGGTCCCACAGGCGGGGGACGAGCGGCACGACGAGCGCGACCGCGCCGGCCACCGCGCCGACGACGGGGTCGATTGCGATGAGCAGCGCGACCGTCGCGACGGCCGTCACCGTCGTGACGACGACCTGCGGCAGGTAGCGCGTGGCGTAGGGCTCGAGGTTTTCGACGCCGTCTATCACGAGCGCGTGTCGGGCGCCCAGCCGCACGTCGCCGGTGGCAAACGGGCCCAGAGCGGCCTCGTGATCGAGGATGCGCGCCCGCAGCCGGCGCTTCAGTCGCGTCGCGACGGCGTGGCCCACGAGTTCGCGCGCCGCGACGCCCGCCGGGCGCAGCAGCAGCGCCGCGGCGAGCACGGTGAACGGACCGGCAAGCGCGGGGAGGGCAGCGCCGCTCAGGATGCCCGTGAAGAGTCCGGCCGTGGCGATCGCCTGCGTGACCGCGAGGGCGCTCAGGACGAGACCGACGAACGCGCCGATGGCCACGCTCACCGGCGACACGAGCCGGAGGAGTCGGAAATGCGTCACTGCGATCCCTGCTAATCTCAAATGAGAATCGATATCAACTAGAAGCGGGTCCCAGTTGTACACCACGTCGTTCCCTGCGCGTCACCGGTGACCGCGACCGTCGCCTCGCCTGCCGCGACAGCCCGGGCGACACGCCGTCGTCACGGCGTGCTGCTTGTCGCGCTCGTGGTTTCGCTCCTCGCGGCCGCCGTCGTCGCGGTCGGCATCGGTCCCGTCGGGGTCTCGCCCGACGTGGTGGCGCGTGTCGTCCTCGCCGAACTCGGCGCCCCGATCGAGCGCACCTGGAGCGACTCGGAGCAGTCGATCGTGTGGCTGATCCGCGTGCCGCGCGTGATCGTCGGGCTCTTCGTCGGCGCCGCGCTCGCCACGGCGGGCGTCGCGATCCAGGCGCTCGTGCGCAACCCCCTCGCCGACCCGTACCTGCTCGGCATCTCGTCTGGCGCATCCACCGGCGCGGCCGCGAGCATCTTGTTCGGCGTCGGCAGCGGCCTCGGCGCGATCGCGCTGACCGGCAGCGCCTTCGTCGGCGCGCTCCTCGCGATCCTGCTCGTGCTGTCGGTCGCGCGCATCGGCGGTCGGCTCGTCACGTCGCGGCTCGTGTTCGCGGGCATCGCCGTCGGCTTCGCGCTGACCGCCCTCACGAACTTCCTGGTCTTCGCGAGCGAGTCGCGCGACGGTACTCGAGCGGTGCTGTTCTGGATGCTCGGGTCGCTCGCCCAGGCGAGGTGGGCATCCGTGCCGATTCTGGTGATCGCGATCATCGGGGCGCTGCTGATTTTCGTGGTGTGGTCGCGCCGATTCGACGCGCTCGCGATCGGTGACGACACTGCCCTCGCGCTCGGCACCGATCCGACCAGGTTCCGCGCCAACGCGGCCATCGTCGTGAGTTTCGCGGTCGCGGTCGCGGTCGCCGTCTCGGGCTTGATCGGGTTCGTCGGGCTCGTCGTTCCCCACATCGCGCGCCGGCTCGTCGGCGGGCGCCACCGCGTGCTCTTCCCGACCGCCGGCCTGCTCGGTGCGGCCCTGCTCGTCGCCGCCGACGCGCTCGCCCGCATCGCCTTCGCGCCCCGCGAGCTGCCACTCGGAATCCTGACCGCCCTCATCGGCACGCCGATGCTCATCGTGCTCATCCGCCGGTCGATCGCGCGCTGACCAGCGCATGGACACGAGCCCAGACCCCCACCCACCCGCGCGCCACCCCGAATGTTCGGCGCGCAACGACTGATGAAGGAATCCCATGACCACCCTCTCGAAACGCTCACG
>JBQDJW010000490.1:0-3171 GCA_052086425.1 Pseudoclavibacter sp.
CAGGCACCGGGAGGCGGAGAGGGCCCCGGAGGTGGCAACGGAGCTGGCCACGGGCAGGCGCCGTACGGTGCACCGCACGAGCCTGCTGGTCCGCCGCCCTTCCTCCCTCCGCGCCGCGACGCCGGGTCGGGCAGGTAGCGGTAGATCGGGGCGGGTGGCGAGCGGTTGCAACCGCATCTGCGACCCGCATCGCCATCACGGCACTCGCGCGCGTCGCGCCGCCGTCGCCCCGTCTCCGGCTCGGGCAGCCGGATGGCGCCTCCGAATCTGTTGCGCAAGTGACATGTCGTGACGCGTCGGTTACCCGATCGCGGTCGGTCCGGTGAGAACATGGAGCATGTCCGCGGCACCATCCTTCACCGATTTCACCGACGCCGACTGTCTCGATCGACTCGACAGCAGGAGCTTCGGCCGCCTCGCGTTCCACGTCTCGGGCCGCATCGAGATCTTCCCCGTGAACTACCGGCTCGCCGGTCGCACGATCGTCTTCCGCACCGCGCCGGGCACGAAGCTCGCCGGAACGATCATCGCGAGCGACGTCGCGTTTCAGGTCGACCACATCGACGACGAGTCGGCCTGGAGCGTCATCGCGCATGGCCGCGCCCGCATACTCGAGACCGAGGACGAGCTCCTCGAGGCGTCGAAGCTGCCGCTCCGCCCGTGGGTGCAGACTCCGACGCAGGAGTACCTCGAGATCAAGATCACGCGTCTCAACGGCCGCGAGTACCGGCTCGCCCCCGATCCGCTCCCGGACCACATCGAATCATGACCTGGTCAGCCCGCTCCGAAGCTGCGTGGTCGTCCGCGCGGCACGGGGCGGGCGACCTCGATCCCGTCGACCTCCTCGCTCTCGACGAGGCGGCCGATGCGCCAGGCGAGCGGCCCGATGACGCGACCGGGGATGCGCGGCGCGACGGGAGCATCCGGCTCGCGGTCTTCGGCGACCGGACTGGCGCCCTGACCTTCGCCGCGGCCGACCGGTTCGGCGCGAACGACGTGCGAGTGTTCAGCGACGAGGTTGACGTCGAACGCGCGATCGACGCTCTCGCTGCCGCGCGCGCCGCCGACGAATCGGTCGCACCGGTGCGGGTGCGGCGCTTCGGCCTCGAGCCCGAACTCGTCTCTGGCGCGACCCTCGTGCTCGGGCGCCTGCCGAAGCATCACGCGCAGCTCGAGGAGCTCGCGGCGCTGATCGCGACCCACGCCGATGCCGAGGTTCGCTTCGTCGGGGCAGGGCGCGTCAAGCACATGTCGCGCGGCCTCAACGACGTGCTCGCGCTCGGCTTCGACGAGGTGCGCGCGAGCCTCGGCCGCCAGAAGTCTCGTGCCCTGCACGCGTGGGCGCCGCGCCGCGACCACGGCATCGATCCGTTCCCACGCTGGGCGAGCGTTCCCGAGCTCGGCGTCGAGGTCGCGGCCCACGGCGGCGCCTTCGCGGGCGCGTCGCTCGACATCGGCACGCGTGCCCTGCTCGACGCGCTCGAGCCGGCGCTCGAGGCATCGGGCGTCGGCCCTGACTTCGCCGGAGACGCCGTCGACCTCGGCTGCGGGACCGGGCTCATCGCCGTCGCGCTCGCCGCGGCGCGGCCCGGCCTGCGCGTGACCGCGACCGACCGTTCGTGGGCGGCGTGCGCGTCTGCCGCCGCGACTGCCGTGCGAGCGGGGGCGGATGCCCGAGTCACGGTGCTGCGCGACGATGCGGCATCGACCCTGCCGGACAGTTCGGTCGACCTCGTCGTGCTCAACCCGCCGTTCCACGAGGGCACCGAGCTGGCCGAGACGGCCGCCGAGCCGCTCTTCGCGGCGGCGGCGCGCATCCTGCGCCCTGGCGGAAGCCTCGTGACCGTGTTCAACGCGCACCTGCCGCACCGCACGCCGCTGCGCCGCATGGTGGGGCCGACCGAGCAGGTGTCGCGCACACCGAAGTTCGTCGTGACGCGCAGCGTGGTGCCGGCGCGAGATGTTCGCGACGTGCGCGGCGGCGCGGGGCGCGGCGGCCCGGCACGGCACTGAGTCGGCTGGGCCGCGCGCCGCTCGCGCGCCGCGCTCGCTGCGCTGACCCGTGCGCTGCGTGGGCTGCAGGGCTTCGTGGACTCGGCGGGTAGGGTGACCCGCACGGTTGCGGCGCGGGGGATCGCCGCGGGCTTGGAGGAACTATGACCGACCTGCTGACGCTCGTGAGCGACTGGCTGCCTCGACAGCGCTGGTACGTCCGCGGGGGCGCAGGCGCGGGTGTCGGCGCCGGCACGGACGGCGACGGAACCGGCGCCGCTTCCGCCGGGGTCGCGGCGTCGAGTCGGTTCGAGCTCCTCGGCAGCTACTCGCTCAGCGATCCGGCCGGCGACGGCGACGTGCGGTACATCACGGTCGCGATCCTGCGCGAGGCCGAAGCGGCGGCAGAGGCCGCTGCGCTTACCACTGCGGCGCATCCGATTTATCACGTGCCGCTCGTGATCCGGAACGTCGACAGCGCCTTCGACGCCCGCGGCTACGTCGGAACATACGACACGGGTGCGGGAAAGGCCGCGGTCATCGACGGCGTGCACGACCCCGCCTTCGCGCGGGCGATGCTCGAGCTCATCGAGTCGGAGCACACCGTCGGCGGGCCGCAGGGCGCGGCGGACGCGGTCGCCGCCGGCGTGCGCATGCCCGGTTCGAAGGCGGGGCGCGTGCACGCGTCGCGCGCACTGCAGGGCGAGCAGTCGAACTCGTCGATCGTGACCGAGATGCGCGTGCCCGACGGCGACGACGAGGCCGCTCCGCTCATCGTCAAGGTGTTTCGCACGCTGCAGGGCGGAGAGAATCCCGACGTGACGCTGCAGTCGGCGCTCGCCGCGGCCGGAAGCCTGCGCGTTCCGCCCGCGCTCGGCCACGTCGCCGGGGAGTGGCCCGACCCGACATCGCCGACCGGCCGGTCCCGCGGTCACCTCGCTTTCGCGCAGGAATACTTCGCCGGCGTCGAGGACGCCTGGCGCGTAGCCCGCCGCGCCGCCGAGACGGGCGAGGACTTCGCGGCGCCCGCCGCCTCGCTCGGCGAGGCGATGGCCGAGACGCACGAGGTGCTTCGCACGCACCTGCCGGAGGCGACGACGACGCCCGTCGACATCGAGCGCGCCCTCGACGAGATGCGGGCGCGCCTGCGTGTCGCGCTCGAGCGGGTCGAGGCGCTGC
>JBQDJW010000491.1:0-3168 GCA_052086425.1 Pseudoclavibacter sp.
ATGACCTCGTCGTGCACGAGCGCCTGCGCGCGCTGCGACGCGAGTCGGCGACCGTCGGCCGATGCTCGCTCGGCCTCGGCTTCGAGGGCCCGGTCGACGACGCGGTCGAGCGCGCGCGTCGCACGCAAGAACATGGTCACGAGCACGAGCACGACGATCGAGGTGAGCAGCGCCTGCGCATCGTTGACGAGCCAGCCCGGGTCGGTGCCGCCGGTGAGTGCGCGAAGCATCTGGAAGGAGACCGTGAGCACGGCGAGGACAGAGGATGCGACCAAGGGCCCTGCAGCGATGACGGCCGCCGTCGTCGCGACCGCAGTGATCGAGAGCGGCCACAGCGCGCGCCCCTCCAGCGGGTTGCCGTCTGCGGCGTCGACGAGCAGAGCGACCGCGAGCAGCAGCGTCGCGACCGCGAGCAGGCCCGCGATGACGCGAACGGCCGGAATCGGCAGCCAGATGGCGATGAGCGCGAGGGAAGCGGGGAGTGCGAGCACCGCGGCGAGCACGACCCGATAGCCGCCGGGCGCATCGCCGGGCGTGAGCGCGACCGACCAGGTGACCGCGACCACCAGCGCCATGACGGCGAGCACGACCGTCACGAGGCGGATCGCCCGCGCCTCGACGTTCGACCGCGGCACGATGGATGCGGTCATCGCGCGACCCGCCGGCTCATCACGCGCCCTGAGCGCTTGTCGTGCGCGTTGTGCGGCCGGGCTCATCGCGCCGCCGGCGGCGGGATGTAGCCGTCTTCGAGCCCGCGCTGATACAGCTCGACCTTGGTGTCTGCCGGCCGCTCGATGTCGCGGTAGACGCGCCGGATGCGTCGCAGGTGATCGTCGACCGTGTTCTCCGAGACGCTCAGCCGGCTCGCCACCATCTTCGCGCCGAGCCCCGACGCGTAGAGCCGCAGCACCTCGCGCTCCCGCGCCGTGAGCGGGGCACCGCGCAGTTCCTCGTCGCCGTCGAGCGCGGCGGCCCACTCGGTCGTCAGCACGTGCTCGCCCCTGGCCGCGCGGGCGATCGCGTCGGCGATCTCGTGGCTCGGCGCCGACTTGCGCACGATGCCGAACACGTTTGCGCGCGAGACGCGCCTGATCAAGTACGGATTCTCCCCCGAGGTGAGGACCATGACGTTCGCGCCGGTCTCGGCGATCCTGCGCACGTTGTCGGCCGGGTCGGAATCGTCGCCGAGCGCGAGGTCGAGCACAGCGACATCGGCCGCGACGCCGAGCCTGCGGAACTCCGCGACCGTGTGCGCGCGTCCGACGACGTCGAGCCCCTCGTAGCCGCGGATCACCTCGCCGATGGCGATCGACACGAGGTCGTGGTCGTCGATGATGACGACCCGGGTTGGCCGGTCGGGCTGTGACGGCATCAGAGCGCTCGCTTCAATCCGGCGTGCGAGTGCCCGTACCCGAGCCGGCCGTAGAACTCGAGCGCGCGGCCCCGCTGCAGGTCGGTCGTCAACTGGGCTAGGGTCGCACCCCGCGCCCTGCCGTGATCGTGCGCCCACTCGAGCATCGCCGTGCCGAGGCCGCTCGATCGTTCGCGCGCCGCGACGCGCACACCCTCGATCTGCAGGCGCGTCGCGCCGCCGCGCGAAAGACCGGGAACGATCGTGAGCTGCATCGTGCCGACGACGTGTTCGGCCTCGTCGCGCACCGCGACCAGATTGTGCGACGCGTTGTGCGCGACCCCGTCGAACGCCGCCTCGTACACGGCAAGCTCTGGCACCTCGCGTTCGCGGCCGAGCTCGTCGTCGGCCAGCAGCCCGACGATCGCGGGCACGTCGGCGCGCCCGGCCCGCTGCACGCGGAACACCCGATCGTTCAGGCGCAACAAACCGCCGACGGATGCCCTGGCGGCGGACCTCAGGTGCGTCACCAGCGCATCGAGCCATGCCCCAACGTGCTCGCGGCCCTGCGCGGTGTCGGGGTATCGGCACCGCAAATGCAGTCCCTGGGCGTCGAGGATGAACCAGAGCATGACGCCGTCGGTCTGGATCGTCGCGCCGACGTACTGCGCCTCGAGCCCGATCGAGTCGATGCGCACCGGCAGACGGCGCAGGTCGAGCCACGAGATCGCGAACATGCCTGGCGCCTCTGGCATGCCGCCCCACGGTTCGAGCACGTCGGCGAGCGGCCAGGCCCCGAGCCGGACGGCCTCTCTGACGGCCGCCGCGCAGGCGGCCGGGTCGGGGTCGGCCGATTCGATGACCGAGTTCGTGATGAACCACCCGACCGAGTCGTGCCAGGTCTCGTCGTAGCGGCTGTGCACGGGGAAGACCGCGCGCAGCGGGGTTCCGGCGAGCTCGTACGTGACCTGCGTCATCGCCGATACGACGAGCGACAGGGCCGAGACGCCGTCGTCGCGCGCCTGGGCCGAGAACGCGGCGACGTCGTCGACACCGAGCACGTCGCGCACCTCGACGCGCTCCGGTTGCGGCCCGGGGTCGCCGAGCGGCAGGGGAAATCGCGGCATGACGTCGCCGCTCGCCTCGAGCACCTCGGCCCAGCGGCGACGAACCCCGTCTGGCGCCGTCTGGCGCCGCTCGAGCGCGTTCGTGTGCTCGGCGAAGGCGGGCGTCGGCGGCAGCTCGGGCGCGTCGCCCGCCCGGATCTTGGTGAGGGCCGCGAGGAGGTCTCGGCCGACGACGAGCATCGACCACATGTCGACGTGCGAGTGATCTGCGGCGATCACGATCGTCGGGCCCTCGGCCGTCTCGAGCACGCAGAGTCGGTGCGACGGGCGGCTGAACGGCGTGCACGCGCGATCGACCACATCGCGCAGCGCGTCGTTCACGGTTTGCCCCGGCCCGATCTCGTGCGTCGCCCACGCGCCGCCGGTCACTTCGACCTCGCGAAGCACGAGCTCGTCGTCGACGCCGCGCTCGAACACCGACCGCAGTGTGCCGTGCCGTCGCACGACCGCGAGCCACGCCCGCTCGAGCGCCTCGCGCGCGACGGGCCCGCGCAGCCGGAGCGACACTGCCATCCACGAACCGGGCCGATCGCCCGCGCCGACGTGCCGGTGCTGATCGAACGAGATCGGAAGCGTGCGATCGGTGGGCGTCACCGCGAGGTCGTATCCCACGAGGCGCCCGAACGGGAGGCGGAGGTGCGCCACGTTGGTGAGCCGCATGGCGGTACTCTAGTGCGCCTCACCATCTTC
>JBQDJW010000492.1:0-3166 GCA_052086425.1 Pseudoclavibacter sp.
TCGTCGCCTAAGTCGGCAAGAATCGCGCGGTCAAGCGCATCAAGCGTGCGATCATTGCTCATAACGGCACTCTAGCAGCGCGAATGCGCAATCCATGCGCGCGCAGAGTTCCCTATTCTTGCTGCATGCCAGACGCGTCAGAACTCCAGATCGCCGCACCGGGCCCGGATGCGTCGGGCGGAGCATCCGGTGGCGGCACGACCGCGCACGAGATCGCCGCCGGCCTCCGCGTCGTGCTGCCCGCGTGCGTCGGGGTGATCCCACTCGGGCTCGCCCTCGGCGTGCTCGTCGTGCAGGCCGGACTCGACTGGTGGTGGGGCCCGGCCCTCGCCGCGTTCGTGTTCGCTGGGTCGCTCGAGTTCCTGCTCGTCGGTCTGGTCGCGGCCATGGCGCCCCTGGCGCACATCGCCGTGACGTCAGCGCTCGTCAACTTCCGGCACGTGTTCTACGCGCTGTCGTTCCCGCTGCACCGCGTTCGCGGTGCCGGCTGGAAGGCGTACAGCACCTTCGCGCTCACCGACGAGGCGTACGCCCTCACGGCGACGCCCGAATCGGCCGGCTGGTCCCGCGCGAAGATCGTGACGATCCAGGCGGGGTTCCACATCGGGTGGGTCGTTTCGGTCGCCATCGGCGGGCTCGTCGGCACGATCATCCCGAGCTGGCTCATCGGTCTCGACTTCGCGGTTACCGCGCTCTTCACGGTGCTCGCCCTCGAGGCCTACAAGGTGCGGCGCTCGATTCCGACGCCCGCGCTTGCGCTCGTGTGCGCGATCGTCGCGGCGCTCATCTCGCCAGACAACATGCTCGTGATCGCAATGGGGCTGTTCACGGCGGGAATCGTCGCGTCGTATGCGTACGGCCGGATGCGCCAGCGGAGCGGAGTGCGCCGGGGCCGGGGGACCGGTGGGGAACCTTCGGACGCGGCCGCCATCGGCGCTCTCGACCCCGCGGCAACCGTCTTCGGCGCCGCAGATCCCGGCCTCGCCGCAACCGACCCCGACACCCCGGCCGCCACCGAGGAGCGCGATGCCTGAGCCCGGACCCTCGACCTGGTACATCATCGCGAGCATCGCGGTCGCCGCCTCGATCACTTGGACAATGCGCGCCGTCCCGTTCGCGGTGCTGAAGCCGATGCGAAGCAGTACGTTGCTGGCCTTCCTCGGTGAGCGCATGCCGGTCGGCATCATGGTGATCCTCGCCGTCTACACCGTGCGCGACACCGACATCGCCGCCGCGTCATCGTCTGTCCCGGCCGTCGTCGGCCTGGCGTCCACGATCGGGCTGCACCTGTGGCGCGGCAACATGACGCTGAGCATGTTCGGCGGCACGGCGATCTACGTCGCGCTCGCGTCGACGTTCGCAGCGTTCGTCTGACGCACGAGCCGCGCATCGGCGGCCACGGGCATCCGTCTCCCTGCGCATCCGGACGGCCGATCGTGACGCTCACGGCGAACGCGCTCAGGAAATACCGCCCGGACACACCGGAATCCCCGTGAATTCGACGCGACAGGCTCCAACGCAGGCGAGTCGATTTACCGCCGAGACACCCTCATCGGGCAGATTTCGCTTATTGTTATTCCTTGCTCACTTTCTTGAGCACAGGTTTCTTGGCGTTCGCCGCCCTCTTCGCCGGCGCGGCGCGCACTGCTTCGTTCTTCGGGAGGTCTCATGACGACGAGTGACACCGCTGCTGTCCCCGTGCAGGGGAAAGGGGGCGATGCGCGAGCCGCGAACACCGGGAACGCGTCGCCGGATCAGGGCGCCCCGAGCAGGCTCGACCCGCGCGACCTCGTCGTCGTGGTGCTGCTCATCATCTCGGCCTTCGTCGCGATCCTCAACGAGACGACGATGGGGATCGCGATCCCGCACCTCAACGAGGATCTGCACCTGCCGCCCGAGCTCGGGCAGTGGCTCACGAGCGCCTTCCTGCTCTCGATGGCCGTCATCATCCCGATCACGGGCATCCTGTTGCAGCGCTTCACGACGCGGCAGGTCTACCTGACAGCGATGATCGCGTTCACGATCGGAACCCTCGTGTGCATGATCGCGCCCGGGTTCGTCGTGCTGCTCATCGGGCGCATCATCCAGGCCCTCGGCACCGGAGTCCTGATGCCGCTGCTCATGACGACCCTCATGAACGTCGTCCCCGAGAAGCACCGCGGGCTCATGATGGGCTTCGTCGGCATGGTGATCTCGCTCGCTCCGGCGGTCGGACCGACCGTCTCCGGCGTGATCCTCGACAACCTCAACTGGCGCTGGGTCTTCGGCCTGGTCTTGCCGCTCGCGATCATCGCACTCATCATCGGCGCGATCTTCCTGCGCAACCTCGGCGAGACTCGCAAGGCGCCGATCGACGTCCTCTCGGTCTTCCTTTCGGCAATCGGATTCGGCACCTTCGTCTTCGGTCTCAGCCAGTTCGGCAGCCACGGCGGCGGCGAGGCGGGCGGCGAGGCCCCCGCGGTCTCGCCGGTCGTGCTCGGCACCGGGATGCTCGTGTTCGGACTCGTCGTGCTCGGGTTGTTCGTGTGGCGGCAGCTCGTCCTGCAGAAGGAGGAGCGGGCCCTGCTCGACCTGCGCACGTTCACGTCGCGCAACTTCGCGCTCGCGGTCGTCGCCATGGCGTGCGTCGCGCTCACGATGTTCGGCACGCTCACGCTGCTGCCGCAATACCTGCAGAACGTCGCGCAGCTCGACTCGACGTTGTCCGGCCTCGTCCTGATGCCCGGTTCGCTCCTCATGGGCGTGCTCGGCCCAGTCATCGGCGCCCTGTATGACCGGGTCGGCGCGCGAGTGCTCCTCGTGCCCGGCACGATCATCATCTCGGGTTCGCTGTTCCTCTACACGACCGTCGGTGCGCACACGCCCGTGGCGATGCTGTTCGTCATCCAGTCCGTGCTGTCGCTCGGCCTCGCCCTGTCGTTCACGCCGCTGTTCTCGTCGTCGCTCGGCTCGCTCAACAGGCGCCTGTATTCGCACGGCTCGGCGTCTCTGAACACGCTGCAGCAGGTCGGCGGCGCGGCCGGCGTCGCGGTGCTGCTCGCCGCGTACTCGGGCATCCTCCACTCGGGCGAAGAAGCGGGCCTGTCGACGCCGGAGGCGGGCGAGCCCGCGGCGCAGGCGGCGTTCTTCATCGCCTTCTGCATCTCGCTCGTGCCAGTCGTGCTTG
>JBQDJW010000493.1:0-3165 GCA_052086425.1 Pseudoclavibacter sp.
CCCAGCCGAAGGCGAAGCCGCCAACATCCTCTCAAAACTCAATACCCGAACGGGACACTAAAGTGGCACGACTCAGGACGATTCCCTCGTCAAAGGCACGTCTGGCGGGGTTGGAGTTCTCCCAGAGGAACCCGTAGCCCGGATAGATCGCGTCCGCACCGGCCAACTTCGCGACGCGAATGATCTCCTCGACATCGAGATAGGCCTACACAGGGTGCCCCCGCTCCCCGATCACGTATGCCTCGTCGGCTTTCTGCCGGTGTATGGACCCGCGGTCCTCCCAGGCGTATACGCCGACTGTACCGATGCCCAACTCGTAGCAGGCCCTCATCGCGCGCACCGCGATCTCTCCACGGTTGGCGACTAATACTTTTCGGAACATGGTTCTCCGATCGTCCGAGTCAGCCGCGCGCCGCATCGGCCTTGCGACCGAATTCACTGATCCATTCAGCGGTCACAGCGAGGCCCCCAAACGCGTAGAAGTGCAGCCCGATGTCCCCGTGATCGGGCGTCAGCCTTTCGCTGAGCTCGGAAATGAACGTCTCCGGGCCTGCCGTGCCCATCAGGTTGGTGAGCGAGAAGCCGTACTTCTTGACGATCATCGCGTTCGCTCCGATGCCGAAGCGCCGCGCGAAACCGAGCAACCGCTTGATGCCGGCAGGCCCCGGTACCCCGATGCGAATGGGCGCGTCCACCTCCTGCTCCCGCACCCGCTCGATCCAAGTCACGGCGGCGTCCACGTCGAAAAGGAACTGGGTGAGCACGGTCGAACCGAGACCCGCCTCCCGCAGCGCGGCGTGTTTCCCCGTGAGCGCGGCCCAGAGCGCCTCGTCCGGGATATCCGGGTGCCCCTCCGGGTATCCGGCGATGCTCACGTGTTTCACCCCATGCTGCACGAGAAGCCCAGAGCGGATGACCTGCAGCGAGTCCGAGTATGGACCGAAGGGAGGGTTCGGGTCACCGCCGACCACGAAGACGTTCTCGACGACGTCCGCCTCTTGCAGGGCACTCAGGAAGCCAGTGAGCTCGTCGGTTGACCGTAGGCGACGCGCGGAGATATGAGGGACAGGTGTAAATGCGTTCTCCTTGACGGCTCTGGATGCCGCGATCCGCATCTCGAGATCTTCGTTGCCGAGATAGGTGACGTTGATGCGCGTGTTCGGGGCAATGGCACTCTTCGCTTCAAGGAGAGCGGGGATGTCCTTGCCGGTCATCTCGAGGCTTGCGTCGAGCAGGAGCTTGGAGAGGGATGTCATGGATGTCTCAGTTTTTCAGGGAACGCATGGCGTTCTCGGCCGAAGTGATGGTGTTGGCGAGGAGTTCGGCGATCGTCATCGGCCCGACCCCGCCGGGGACAGGGGTGATCCAACCGGCAACTGCGGCGACTTCCTCGAAGCGCACGTCTCCGACGATCCCGTCGGGCGTCCGATGTATGCCGACATCGATGACAGCGACGCCGGGGCGGACGTGTTCGCGTCCGATGATCCCCGGAACACCCGCGGCGGCGACGAGGATGTCCGCCTCCCGTGCGAGCGCAGCGAGTTCGCGGGTGCGCGAATGGGCTAGCGTGACGGTCGCGTCTCGCCGCAGCAGCAACTCGGCCACGGGATGGCCTACAAGGTCGGACCGCCCGACCACGACCGCTCGAGCACCCTCGATCACCGCTCCAGCCGCATCAAGCAACGCGATCACGCCCGACGGCGTGCAGGCGCGCAGCCCCGGTTCTCCCCGCGCGAGCAGCCCCTGGCTGAGCGTGGTCAGCCCGTCGACGTCCTTCGCGGCCGGGATGAGATCGACAAGCGCGTGCCGCTCGAGCCCTCGCGGAAGCGGCAACTGCAGGAGAATGCCAGAGACCCGAACATCCTGCGCGAGCGCGTCGATGACCGCGGCCACCTCCGCCTGCGTCGCCGTTACGGGCAAGTGGCGGTGAAAGTCGACGAGTCCCACCTCCACCGCCGCCTTGCGCTTGCGCCCGACGTATATTTCACTCGCGGGGTCACCGCCGACCAGCACGGTCGCAAGTCCGGGCGACCAATCGTTCGCGGCAACGAACTCGCTCACGCGCTGCGCTGTCCGCGCGCGGCTAGCCTTAGCCAACGCGACGCCATCGAGGACGGTCGCACTCATGACGAAAACACGATCGTCGAGTTGCCGTCGCGCAACACACGATCTTCGGCGTGCCACGCGACGGCCCGTGCCAGCACCGCGCGCTCCACATCAGCACCTCGTCGAGTGAGGTCCCGAGTGGTGCTGGCGTGGCTCACGCGTACGACGTCCTGCTCGATGATGGGCCCCTCGTCCAGCTCTTCCGTGACGTAATGCGCAGTCGCTCCGATTAGCTTCACGCCACGGTCCTTCGCTTTTTGATAGGGGCCGGCGCCGATGAATGCGGGGAGAAAGGAGTGGTGGATGTTGATGATCGGCACGCCCACTTCGCGGATGAAGTCGGCCGAGATGATTTGCATGTAGCGAGCCAACACGACGAAGTCGACGTTGCCGTCGAGCAGCCGCAGGTGCTCAAGCTCGGCGGCGCGCTTATCGCCATTTGTCACGGGAACGTAAAAGTACGGGATCCCGAACGGGCGGACCTGCTCGGCAAGGCCAGGATGGTTTGAGACGACCATCGTGATGTCGATTTCCAGCTCGCCGCGGCGGTGCTTCCAAAGCAGGTCGAGCAAACAATGATCCGTCTTCGACGCGAAGATGGCGACCCTTTTCAAGCGGCTCGAGTCCACGAGGCGCCATTCGAGCCCCATCCCGTCCTTCAATTTCACGTCGAGCTCGGACTCGAGCTGCGGCCGGATCGCGGCGAAACCACGTACCTGGAAAGCCGTGCGCTGAAAAAAGCGACCTCCGCCGACCGGGTCCGTCGAATACTGATCGAGCGAGACGATGTTCGCGTCGAAATCGGCGATAATCTTCGATACCGTGGACACGATCCCCGGGCGATCCTCGCCGTGCACGATCAGCCGACATTCCTCGTCGACGGCATCCGAACTGGTGTCAGCGACGGCAGGCGTCATGAGCGTCATGAGCGAATTCTTCCTTCTGTACTTCCAGGGGTGGTCGGCGCAGAGCTGCGCGCGCAGGGAGCGGGATGGGTCGCGATGGGGCCGCGGCACCACCGCCCCCAACCCCCCCCGTATTCGACCGGCCCAGTCCGGC
>JBQDJW010000494.1:0-3164 GCA_052086425.1 Pseudoclavibacter sp.
GGTCGCCGAGGTCGACGAAGGCGCCGTGGCGGAAGTACTCCATGGCGAGATTCATGTGCCCGACCTCGGCGGCGACGATCGACTGCACGACCGCCGAGAGGCTCGAGTCTCCGGTCGTCAGCACGTCGTAGTACTCGAAGTCGCGCAGTTTCTCGTCGGCCGTGAACCGGTCGCCCCGCAGCAGCAGTGCGAGCACCACGTCGGCCTGCTTGATGACCTGGAAGCGGTAGATCACGAGCGGGTGGAAGTGCAGCAGCAGCGGCCGCTGCGACTCGGGGGTGTGGTCGAGGTCCCACACCTCCTTGTCGAGGAAGGCCGCGTCCTGCGGGTGCACGCCGAGCTTCTCGTCGTACGGGATGTGCATGTGTCGCGCGGCAAGGCGCCACTCGCGCACCTCGTCGTCGCGCAGGCCGAGCCGCACCGACAGGCGGTGGAAATCGTCGGGGTGGCGCGCTTGCAGCCAGTCGACGGCGTCGGCCGCGATGGTCAGGTTCTCTTGCGCCATGACATTGGTGAAGAGGTTGTCGTTGACGACCGTCGTGTACTCGTCGGGCCCCGTCACGCCGTGGATGTGGAACGTCGCCATGTCGCCGCGTCGCCAGAAGCCGAGGTCGGCCCACATGCGCGCGGTCTCGACGAGCACGTCCATGGCGTCGTTGATGAGGAAGAAGGTGTCGCCCGTCGCCGCGACGTACTGCGCGATCGCGTGCGAGATGTCGGCATCGATGTGGTACTGCGCCGTGCTCGCGGCGTAGTAGGCGCTCGACTCCTGCCCGTTGATCGTGCGCCAGGGGAACAGGGCGCCGCGCTCGTTCAGCTCGACTGCGCGGTCGCGCGCGTCGTCGAGCATGTTGTGTCGGAACCGGAGTGTATTCCTCGCGATCTGCGGTTGCGTGTAGGTGAGGAACGGCAGCATGAATACCTCTGTGTCCCAGAAGTAGTGCCCGCCGTAGCCCGAGCCGGTCACGCCCTTCGCCGCGATGCCGAGGCCGTCGCCGCGGGCCGAGGCCTGCGCGACCTGGAAGAGGTTCCAGCGCATCGCCTGCTGCAGGTCGGGCTGGCCGTGCAGCACGACGTCGGAGTTCGCCCAGAACTCGTCGAGCCACGCGATCTGACGCGCGCGGTGCGTCTCGATCGTCTCGCCGAGGGCCCGGTCGAGCGTGCGGTTGCAGCGGTCGACGAGCTCGCGCGTCGGCACGGCCGTCGCCGTGTGGTAACTCACGTACTTCGTGAGCTTGATCGGCGTGTCGGGCCGCGCCTGCATGCGGTACACGCGCTTGGCGCGGTCTTCTCGCAGCTCGGTGTCGCACTCGACGTCGATCGTGTCGTCGAGCGACGCGAGGTCGCTGGCCACGTCGACGCCGTTCACGGTCAGACGGTGGTCGGCCGCGCAACCGATCGTCATGCCGGAGTTGCGGGTGCTGTAACCGAGCACGATGCGGTCGCCCTCGGCGTGCTGCGCGCGCGGCTCGAGCACGCGCTCGGCGAATTGCTCGGCCTTGCGCGGGTCGAACTGCTCGTCGCCGTTGCCGCCGTTGCCGCCGTTGCCGCCGTTGCCACGCGCCGAGCGGTACTCGTCGAAGCCGTCCTGGCGGTTGAGCAGCTGGCTCGACAGCACGATCGACGCCTCGTCGCCGAGCACCTCGACCTCGTACTCGAGCAGCGCGAGGTGCCGGTCGGTGAACGACACGAGCCGGCTCGAGTGGATGCGTATCCGCTTGCCAGCCGGGGTGCGCCAAATGAGGTCGCGCGTGGCGATGCCGGTGCGGAAGTCGAGGCGACGCTCGTACGACTCGATCTCGGCGGTCGCGAGCACGAAGGGCTCGTCGTCGACGTAGACGCGCATGATCTTCGCGTCCGGCGCGTTCACGATGGTCTGCCCAACGCGCGCGAACCCGAAGGCCTCTTCGGCGTGGCGGATGGGCCAGGTCTCGTGGAAGCCGTTGATGTAGGTGCCGTGCTCGACGGCGTAACGTCCCTCTGGAGCGTTGCCGCGCATCCCGATATACCCGTTGGCGACCGTGAAGATCGTCTCGGTGCGCCCCTGCACATCGAGGTCGAAGCGCGTCTCGACGAGGGCCCACTCATCGACTGGGAAGTTGAGACGGTCGACGCCGTCGGCCTCGTTTGACGCTCCAACGGGCGCGTCGGTCTCTTCGCCGCGCTCGACGGCCCGGTGGGGTCGGCCATCGCCGATCCACCGGTCGGCGTCGGCGACCTCTCGTTCGGGGGCGGGCTGGGTGAATGGTGCGTCGTTCACGAGGCGGGCTCCGTCCCTCGGGTGCCGAGATGCGCGGTCGTCAATGCACCAGTCTGGACGCCGGGGACGAGCACCGCCAAGTCGTCGATCACGATGTCGGCGCCCGCGCGGAGCAGCGCCGCCACCCCGACGCCGCGATCGACGCCGATGATGCGCCCGAAGTCGCCGTTCGCGCCGACCCTGACGCCCGAAACCGCGTCCTCGAGGACGGCGCACTCGGCCGCCGGAACGCCGAGCTCCTCGGCGGCGCGCAGGTAGGTGTCTGGGGCTGGCTTGCCCGGCAGCTGGAGCTGCGCTGCCCGGATGCCGTCGACGACGACGGGGAATCGGTCGCCGAGGCCTGCGGCCTGCAGCACGCGCTTGCCGTTGCGCGAGCTCGTGACGATCGCCATCGCGATGCCGGCGCGCTCGGCCGCCTCGACGAGCGCGATCGACCCGGGGTATGCCTCGACGCCTTCGTCAGCGAGAATCCGCGCGAACTCGTCGTTCTTTCGGTTGCCGAGTCCCCACACGGTCTCGAGGTCTGGCGCATCGGCCGGCTGGCCGTCCGGCAGCGTGATGCCGCGCGAGGCGAGCAGGTCGCGCACGCCGTCGTGGCGAGGCTTGCCGTCGACGTAGGTGAAGTAGTCGTCGTCGGAGTAGTGGGGCTCGGCTCCCCTGGTGCGGAGCTCGGCCGTGAAGAGGGCGGACCACGCGCGCCGATGCACCTCGGCGGTCGGTGTGATGACGCCGTCGAGGTCGAAGAGGAGCGCGCGGAGGGCGGTGGGCGGCACTGCGGGATTCGTCGCGTTCACGCCGTCATTGTGACCGATGCAGGTTTCGCGGGCGTGACCGTGTCGCGGCTCGGCACCGGATGCGCTGCCGGGTCCGGATGCGCTGCCGGGTCCGGATGCGCTGCCGGGTC
>JBQDJW010000495.1:0-3158 GCA_052086425.1 Pseudoclavibacter sp.
TCATGCTGCCGAGCATCGTCAGCGGCTGGGTGCTGTGCTTCGTCGTGCTGTGCGGCGTGCTGTCGACGCCACTCGTACTCTCTGCGCCGCGCAGCTACTACTTCGCCGTCGAGATTTACAGCCGCTACGTCGAGGGGGCCGCGCCCGTCTCCGCAGCCGCATCCCTGCTGCTCATCGGCGTCTTCCTCCTCATCGGGGCCGTCGCGCTCACCGTCAGCGTCGTGTTGCGACGCCGCGCGAATGCTGCATCGCGCCGCATCGCCGAAGCGCAGGCAGAATCCGACCCGTCGACCCGGGTTGTTGCGACACGCGAAGCCGCGAAGGCCGGCGCTGCCGCCACGGCAGCGGGCACGACCGCGCGGGCCACCGTCGACGCGACTCCAGCATCCTCGAATTCCGAACGAAAGAGCTAATGCGCCATGCACGTCGAACTGACACGCATTGAGAAGAGCTTCGGCCGCACCCGCGTGCTGAAGGGCATCGACCTGTCGATCGCCGACGGCGAGTTCGTCACGTTCCTCGGCCCGTCGGGCTGCGGCAAGACGACGACGCTGCGCTGCATCGCGGGCCTCGAAGACCCGGATGGCGGGGCGATCGTCGCCGGCGACCGCACCTTCGCCGACGCCGGGCAGCACAAGTATCTGTCGCCGAGCAAGCGCAAGATCGGCATGGTCTTCCAGAGCTACGCGCTCTGGCCGCACATGACCGTCGAGAAGAACATCGCCTACCCCATGAAGCGGCGGCGGGCCGGCCGGGCGGAGATCTCGAAGCGGGTGCCCGAGATTCTCGAAGCCGTCGGCATGACGCAGCACGCCAGGCGATACCCGCACGAGCTGTCGGGCGGTCAGCAGCAGCGCATCGCGCTCGCGCGTGGACTCGTCTCGTCGCAGGGGCTCATGCTCTACGACGAGCCGCTCTCGAATCTCGACGCGAAGCTGCGGATCGCGATGCGCGCCGAGATCCAGCGGCTGCACCGCGAGTACGGGGTCACCTCGGTCTACGTGACGCACGACCAAGAGGAGGCGCTCGCGCTCTCCGATCGCGTCGTGATCATGAACGGCGGCGAAATCGAACAGGTCGGCACGCCGGAGGAGATCCACTCGCGGCCGGCCTCGCGGTTCGCGGCCGACTTCATGGGCTTCGAGAACATCTTCGAGCCCGCGGGAAAGGGAAGCCTCGCCGGCGGCCTGCGCGTCGCCGACGACGCGCTCGATCTCACGGGCGCCACCGCGTCCGTCGCGTTCCGCGGCAAGCACGTGCAAGCGGGAACCGGCGAGGGCGAGCAGGGCGTCGCGCTCGCGGGCAGCGGCATCATTCGTGACAGCGTGTACGCCGGTGAATCGCGCACCGCGACGATCGTCACGCCCGAGGCGGGGGCCGTGCGCGTTTCATTCCCGTCCGACTCGCACCGCTTCGGCGCCGATGGCACTCAGACCGACTTCTTCGTGCGCACCGACGACCTCGTCGTGCTCAAGGCTTGAGAGAGGGGACCAGGATGACCGCGAACGATGGAACTGTGACAGACGAGACCGTCACGAGGGGGCCGGACGGCCTTATCGACCGCCCGGGCCTCGACCCGACGAATGCGCCAGGCAAGCCCACGCTGCCCGAGCTGAAGCACGAGCTGCTCGAGCACGGCGCCTTCGTGCAGGAGAAGGACATCCCGCTGCAGCTGCGCGACGGCGCGACCATCTACGTTGACCTGTATCGGCCGAGCGAGGTGCCGGGCCCAATGCCCGTGCTGCTCGCCTGGGGGCCGTACGGCAAGCACAACACGAAGGCGCAGCTGTGGCCGGGCGCCGGTATCGAGCCGGGCTGGATGTCGGAGCACACCGGCTTCGAGGCGCCTGACCCCGCGTACTGGTGCGAGTACGGCTACGCGATCGCGTGCGTCGACCCGCGTGGCCTGTTCAACAGCGAGGGCGAGGCCCGCCACAACGGTCCCCAGGAGGCCGCCGACCTCTACGACGCGATCGAATGGCTCGGTGCCGCCGAGTGGTCGAACGGCAAGGTCGGGATGCTCGGGGTTTCGTATCTCGCCGGTGCGCAATTCATCGCGGCGGCCGAGAAGCCGCCGTCGCTCGCCGCGATCAGCCCGTGGGAGTGCTTCACCGACTGGTATCGCGAGTTCGCGTTCCACGGCGGTATCCCCGAAACGGGATTCATCCCGCGCGCTTCGTCCAACATGGCCTTCTCGCGCACGCGAACCGAAGACACGGCCGCGAACATCGCCGAGAATCAGCTCCGCACCGCGTACTACGACCGCAAGGAGGCCGTGCTCGAAGACATCGAGGTGCCGGCATACGTGGTCGCGAGTTGGAGCGACCACGGACTGCACTCGCGCGGCACGCTCGAGGCGTTCGCCCGGATCTCGTCGAGCGAGAAATGGCTCGAGGTGCACGGCCGCAAGAAGTGGGCCGAGTTCTACCGGCCGGAGAACGTCGAGAAGCAGCGCCGGTTCTTCGACCACTACCTGCGGGGCGTCGGCGACGGGCCGCGCGACTGGCCGACCGTTCGGCTCGAGGTGCGCGACACCGACTCTGTGCGCACGCATCGCAGCGACTTGCCGTGGCCAGTCGACGAATCGACGTCGATGCGGATGTACGCGTCGTTCGGCGACGCCGACGGCGCCGAAGGTGTCCTGCACGAGGAACCCGTAGCGGAGGCCTCGTCGACGACCATCGACGCGCGCACAGGAGAGGCGACGGTTCGCTTCACGTTCGACGAGAGCACCGACATCGTCGGGCCGATGCGGCTTCGGCTGTGGCTCGAGACGACACCGGGCGCCGACGGCGAGGAAGCCGGTGACGACGCCGACGTGTTCGTCGTCGCGCGGAAGTTCCTGGCAGACGGCACCGAAGTGCGCTGGCCGATCGGGGCGTTGTTCGACGACGGGCCGGTCGCCCTCGGCTGGCTGCGCGCGAGCCACCGCGCGCTCGACGAGGGGGCGAGTTCCGAGCTGCGGCCGGTGCACCCGCACGACGCCGAGGTGCCGCTCGGCCCTGGCGTTCCGACGCCGCTCGACATCGAGCTGTGGCCGTCGGCGACTCGATTCCACGCGGGCGAGCAATTCGCGATCACGGTGCTCGGCCACGACTTCCTGTATCGCGACCCCGACATGATGTCGCCCGTCACGCGCCACACCGACCTGCGAAACC
>JBQDJW010000496.1:0-3158 GCA_052086425.1 Pseudoclavibacter sp.
CGGGTTGTTGCCGATCGACACCGCCGTCGGGTACACCTGTTCGCCGTCGTGGAACCATCCCGCGTAGACGCCATCGCCGGGGATCAGCCCCTCGACGTCTGGCGCCAGGTTCGCGGTCGGAAAACCGATCTCTCGGCCCCGTTTGGCGCCGTGCACGATCTCGCCCGAGAGCACGTGGGAACGCCCGAGCAACGCGGTGACGGCGCCCATGTCGCCGGCTTCGAGCAGCTCGCGAATCCAGGTGGACGACACCCTGCGATCGCCCGGCCCCGGCTCGTCGCGCGTCACGATCAGTTCGTAGCCGAATTCATCCGCGTGGGCGCGCAGGAACTCGACGTCGCCCTCGCCATCCCGACCGAACCGGAAGTCGCGGCCGACGAGCAGCAGCTTCACGCCGAGCCGCTCGACCAGCAGCCGCTCGACGAACGCTCTGGGAGACAGGCGCGCGAACTCCTCCGTGAACGGCACCACGATCGTCGCGGCGACGCCCTGGCGGCGCAGCAGGTCCAGCTTCTGACTCGGCGACACGATCGACGGCGGCGCGCTGTCTGGCGCGAGCACCGAGGCGGGATGCCGATCGAACGTCACGACGACGGGCTTCAGACCGCGAGCCCGCGCTTCATCGTGCAATTGCGAAACGATCCACAGGTGCCCGTAGTGCAGACCGTCGAACTTCCCGATGGTGATGGCCGCCGGAGCGACGTCGCCCGGCACCTCACTGAGGTCGCTGATGACGTACATCTGTGGTCCTTGCGCTGTTTCGCCGGGTTTCGAGCCACGCGATGCCGAGGATCGGTAGCAGGAGCGGAATGAATCCGTAGCCGCGCCCGAAGTGAGACCATACCGTGTCGGCGGGGAACAGACCGGGTACGGTCTCGCTCAGTGCGCCGATGACGAGCACCCCGGCGAACTCGACCGCGATCGCGACGCCCGCGACGAGGTGCGCCGTGCGCCCCCATGTGACGAGCGCGACCGTCGCGACGACGTAGATCACGGCAGCCACCGCAGAGAGCGCGTACGCGAACGGCGCGTCCTCGAGCTTCGTCACGAGCTGGTAGACGCTCCTGCCGGTCGCGGCGAGGGCCAGCACCGCGTAGCAGAGCACGAGCACCCGGCCGATGCCGGAGGCGCCACGAAATCCGCCGTGCTCGCCGCCCCTGCCCCGCCCCGTGTTCGTGCGGGCGCGCGTCCCCTCGGTCATGCGCCGAGAAACGGGGCGTGCCCCGCCCAGATCTGCTGCATGCGCACGATCATGACGGCGATCGACAGCGCTGCGACGCCGAGGATGACGGTCGACCAACGATTGCGTTCGATGAGCCCCCACAGCACGGCCGCCGGCGGGATGATGAGTGCGACAACGAGGTAGATCCAGAACTCGATCGCGTCGCCGATCGGCGGGTTTCCCGCGAGCGGGGCGACAATGGCGATGACGACCTGCGCGACGAGGAGCAGCTCGACACCCGCGACCGACAGCACGGTTACGTCGCCCGGCTTGCGTCCCGCGAACCCGACGACGAGGCACATCACGCCGACCGCAGCGGCGATGGCTGCGCTCGCGAACGCGTACCACTCGATCACGCGAGACCCTCCGGCAGATTCATGACGGTTCGGTAGGCGGCCCCGTCGTGCTCGACGACGCCCACGAGCCGGCCGTCGGGCCCGAAGGCCGCGGCTGGGCCAACTGGCCCCTGGTCGGCGTGCCGCGGCACGCGCTTGCCATGTCCAAGATCCGTCGCCTCCGCCGCAGTCAATTCGAGCCCCGGCATGATGCGCCTGGCCGCGTCCGCCGGCGTGATGAGGCGCTCCGTCCCCGTCTCGGCGAGCGCGTCGAGCGCTACCGCCTCGGACCCGCCGAAACTGCCGACGCGCGTGCGCCGCAGGGCGGTCAGATGCGCGCCGACGCCGAGCGCATCGCCGACATCGCGCGCGAGGGCGCGAACGTAGGTGCCGGAGGAACACGTCACCCGCACCCGCACGTCGATCGCGCCAGGCGCATCCGGGTCATCGGCGGACGCCCTCGTCGGGGCAGCGGTGCGCTCGAACGTCGAGACGGTCACGCGTCGAGAGGCAAGCTCGACGTCTTCGCCGTCGCGAACTCGCTGGTAGGCCCGCTTGCCGTCGATCTTGATGGCGCTCACGGCGCTCGGCACCTGCTCTATCTCGCCGACCAGGGCAGCGATCGCGCGGTCGATCGACGCCTCGTCGACGGTCGCGAGTAATTCGGGGCTCGTGACCGCCGTGACTTCACCCGCGGCATCCTCGGTGTTCGTACGAACGCCGAGGCGCATCGTCGCCTCGTAGTCCTTGTCGGCGCCGACGATGAAGGTCAGCAGCCTGGTCGCGGCGCCGACCCCGAGCACGAGGACGCCGGTCGCCATGGGGTCGAGGGTCCCGGCGTGACCGATCTTGCGCGTGCCAAGGGCCTTCCGCGCCGCTGAGACGACGCCGTGGCTCGACGGCCCGCACGGTTTGTCGACGACGAGGATGCCGTGAGGCGCAGGGAGTGAGCGTGACATTGCCGTTCATTCTAGAGTGAGACGTCGGGCGAGGCAGCACCAGACGAGGCCGTCCGCCGCGGAGGAGAGGCGACATGCGCATCGGAGTGATCGGCGCCGGCGGCGTCGGCGGGGCGTTCGCGGCCAAGCTGAACGAGGCCGGGCACGAGGTCGCGATCGCGGCGCGGGCGCGGACCGCGGATGCGATCCGCACGGACGGCCTGCAGCTCACCGGCGCATTCGGCGAGTCGACGACCCGATTCGGGTCCGTCTCGGCGGTGCTCCCGTCCGGCTTGGATCTCGCGCTCCTCGCGACGAAGGTGCACGACGCCGACCTCGCGCTCTCGGTAAATCGGGAGGCGATTCGGGGTGTGCCGCTCGTCGTCATGCAGAACGGACTCGGCGGGCTCGACATCGCGGCGCACGTGCTCGAGCGGTCGAGCGACATCTTCGGTGCGCTCACGCTCTTCGCGGCCACGAATCGGGGGCAGGGGCGCATCCACGTCACGGCGCCGGGCGAGACATTTCTCGGAGCCGGCCGGGAGGCGCCGACGCCCGAGGCCGTTGCCATCGCCGAGGCACTCGACCGGGTGCTCCCGACGACGGCCATCGAGAACTTCCGCGGGGCAGCCTGGACGAAGCTGCTGATCAACCACGTCAATG
>JBQDJW010000497.1:0-3157 GCA_052086425.1 Pseudoclavibacter sp.
GGTGCTCGACGAGCACGCACGCGGCGCCGGGCGCGTGCGGGCCTGCGCCGGTCGTGCCGCCGAACTTGCCCGTGCCGCCCAGCTCGCCCGCTCGTGCCGCGCGGTCGGGCTCCGTCCCGCGGCCGCCCGTCGGCGCACGGCCATTCGGAGCGACAGCACCACCGAGCGCTGCGCGCACCGCGTCGACGCCATCGGCGTCGAGCATCGAGGTCGGCTCGTCGAGCAGCAGCACGGCCGGCTCGGTCGCGATCGCCGCCGCGAGTGCCACCCGCTGCAACTCCCCGCCGGAGAGCTCGCCGGTGCCGCGCCCCGCAAGCGGCGACGCGCCCGCCCGCACGAGCGCAGCCTCCACGCGCGCACCAATGTGCTGCCGCGCGACCCTCGCGTTCTCGAGGGAGAATGCGACTTCGTCGAGGACGTCCGGCAAGCACACGCCCGACTCCGGATCTTGCGCAACAACGCCGAGGTCGTCGGCGAGCGCCGCGACCGGCGTGCCATCGATGCTGCGACCGGAGACCGCGATCGACCCGCCGACCTCGGCCGCGATCGCCTGTGGAACCGCTCCGTGCAGCGACCGCAGCAGCGTCGATTTGCCCGAACCGGACGGCCCGACGACGAGTACCCGCTCCCCCGCGCGGACTCGCAGGTCGACCGGGCCGACCCCGGCCCCAGAATCAAACTCGGCCCAGAAGGCGCGCACGTCCAGCACGACGGGCGAGTCGGGCGCGTCCTTCACGTCCGGTGCAGCCGGCGCATCCTGCGTGTCCGGCGCCGACTCGCTGCCGACACCGGCACCGGGCGACGCGGGCGCTTCAGCGGTCATCGGTCACGCGAGCGTCAACGTCACCGGCACCGTCAACGTCACCGGCCGCGCGCCCCTCGACGACACCGCCGCCAACGGCATCCCGATCGCCCCATCCGCCCACCGCATCCGGAGCACCCGAGCCGCCCACCGCATCCGGAGCACCCGATGCCACGCGCGCACCATCGCGGCCCGGAGCATCCGCTTCGCCCCGACCGCGCACGGATTCGCGCCGCCCCCGGCCGGCCCGGCCGAGCTCGCGCCCGATCGCGAACTCGTCGAGCACGCCGGTGCGGACGAGCGCGTCCACGATGAGCTTCGCGAGCAGCCCGCCGAGGACGAGACCCGACGCGACCTGCATGCCGAACCGCATGAGCAGGATGTCTTGCCCGAACCATCCGGCGCGGACAGCCGAGAAGCCGAACACGAAGACCGCGCCGAGCACGCCCGAGAGCGCGTAGATCGGCCACGAGAAACGGCGGTAGCGGGTCAGCGCGAACGGCAGTTCGCTGCCCGCGCCTTGCAGCAACGCCGCGACGAGCAGCAGGGGGCCGACGGGCGACCCGAGGAAGATGACCTCGACGACCGACGCGATGACCTCGGCGATGATGCCGACGAACGGTCGCCGGATGATCGCGACCGCGATCGGCGCCACGAGCAGCCAGCCGCCGAACACGACGTGTTGCGCGAGGTCGCCCGCGGGCCCCATGGCGACCGCGAGTCCGTTCCATGCCTGCACGAGCGCCCAGTACAGAAACCCGAAGGCGACGCCGAGCGTGACCATGAGCACGATGTCACGCAGCTGCAGCTTCGGCCGCTTCGACGTCGGCTTCGACACCGTCGAGGTTGGCCGCGCACCCTCGGTCATCGGCCTGCTCCAGCGTGGCTCGGGCTGTTCAGCGAGAGCGTCGCGTGGCAGGTCACGTGCTGCACCGTGCGGCCGACCATCGTCCAGCCCGCGAACACGGTGCCGAGCACCGCACCCAGGTCACCCTCGAGCCTGGTCACGAAGTGCTCAGACCCGCGGAACGTGCCGTTGTCGCGAGCCCGTTCGATCGCGGCGAGAATGTCGCGCATGTGGTCGGGCTCGACCCCGTCCGCGACCGGCTGGTCGGCGAGCGGATACAGCGCCCACTCGGCTGAGGCGAACCGGCCCGTCTCGCGTGGCTCCGGAACGGAAACCGCGCGTGCCCCGGCGCCGCCCGGCACCGCGCACACGGCCTCGCCAGGGCATCCGCGCGAGAGGTGCAGTGCGATCGTGGCGTGGTGACCGGATGCGGCGATCGCCTCGGCGAGATCCGTGACGGCCCGCAGAAGAGTCGCCTCGTCTCCGCCGAGGTACGTGCTCACGTCGCCCGTGTCGACCACGAGATCCGACGCGACCGATGCGTCGAGCGCGCCAAGCGCATCCGTGATGACCCGCACGTAGTCGTCGGTCATCACGGCGACCGTGATGCGCGCGCCCACCCCGAACCGGAGCGGGTCGGCGCGCAGGTCTTCCGGCGACAGGGCTGCCGCGTCGGCCGGCGCGGCGGCCGAACCTGTCGGCTCGGGCGCCGGCGGCGTCGTGTGCGTCGTGGTGTTCGTCATCGATCCTCCCGTTGCTCGGCGGTGCGCGTCGCCTGCGTCGTTCGCCGACGGACGACCTGCACCGGTCGCACGGGAGCACGAGCGCGCATGGTGCGCGTTCGCGTCTGAAGATCGCTTCCTTCGCTGGCATGATCCAGATCAGGTTCGACGGTCGGAGTTCGAGTACTCCCTCTCAGCCCAGCTCACCGGGCTCCCGTGCAGTGGCCGCAACGGTAGCACGCGGTCGGCTCCGCCCCGCTCGCCGACGCCCGCCTCGCGCCCGGGATTCTCGACCCCTTCCGACCCGCTACATTTGAACCCCACGACCGCCCCCACGGCTGTGAAAGGACCAACTCCGGCCATGACTTCTCGCGACCGGATGCTCCGTGCAGCCGCCCTCGAAATGCTCGAGAAGGGCTACGCGGGCGCGACGCTCTCATCGATCGCCGCACGGCTCGAGCTCACGAAGGGCGCGCTCGCGAGACAGTTCCCGAGCAAGCACGAGTTCGCCGTCGCGATCATGAACGATCTGCACGAATCGGTCAAGCAGCAGGCCGTCCGGGCGCGCGGCACATACCCGGACAGCGGCATCCGGGCCCTCGTTCACCACTACGTCGGCATCGCGACGCACATGGCGACGTCGGCGACC
The DNA here is from genome assembly GCA_052086425.1 of Pseudoclavibacter sp. Taxonomy (GTDB): domain Bacteria; phylum Actinomycetota; class Actinomycetes; order Actinomycetales; family Microbacteriaceae; genus Pseudoclavibacter. The sequence goes on from JBQDJW010000497.1 coordinate 3,021, forward strand.
ACCAGCGCCGCGTTCACGCTGCTCGCAGATCGCAGCGCGCCGTCGACGGGCCTGCGGGACGTGCTCGACACCATCGAGTCGGTCGTGCAGGGGTTCATCGAGCAGGCGATCGAGCTGGGCGAGCTGCCGTCGACGAC
>JBQDJW010000498.1:0-3153 GCA_052086425.1 Pseudoclavibacter sp.
ATCAACAACCTCGCACTGACCGTCATCGAGCGGGCGACCACCACGTCGGATGATCCGATCGCGCCGCCGCGCATCGTCACGATCGCGAACGGCTACCCGCTCTCCCCCGCGCTCTCGCGCAGCGAACCCGCACCGGAACCGGTCGCGGCCGCACGGCCCTGACCGCCTGAATCAGGAAGGTTCGACATGTTCGGAGAGATCCTCGGCCTGCCCCTCCACCCGCTCGTCGTGCACGGATTCGTCGTGATCGGGCCGCTCGTGGCCATCGCTACGGTCGTCTACGCGGTCTGGCGCCGCTCGCGCCGGGTGCTGCGGTGGCCCGTGCTCGTCGGCCTCGTCGTCAGCCTCGTGCTCGCGATCTTCACCCGCCAGAGCGGCGAGAACCTGCGCGACCGGCTCTACCCGATGTTGTCGACGGGAGGCACGCCGGTTCCCGGCTCGGAGAGCGTCTGGCTGCACACGCAGCTGGCGGGTATCGCCGGCATCGTCGCGGCGATCTGGGCGGTCCTCGCGATCGCGCTGGTCTGGTTCGTTGCACGCCCGATGGGTGCCAGGGGGTGGCTCGGCCGCGTCGACATGCACGGCGAGGATGCGCGGGGCAAGCGACCGTTGACCGTCATCGACGTCGTGTGGGCGGGTGTGCTCGCCGCGATCTCGATCGTGGCCCTCGTCTGGATGATCATCGCCGGCCACTCGGGGACGACCGCCAGTTGGGGCAACATGTTCGGGTAGTCGCGGCGAAACGCCCCTCGGCTTCGATCGCCTTCTCGTGTAGCCTCGTGCGAGAAGGGGAGTATTCCTCTCGCGATGCACTCGTCATCACGGGGCCGCCGTCGGCTACCCGGGCGCATCGACCGAGTTCTTCGGTGGAAGAGACCTTCACAGAAAGGTCGACCCTTCGCGATGCGGTGCGGTCGGCCCTGGTGAAGGGATGTTTCCGTGGATGTACCGCTCTGGATCTGGGGCGTATCGATCGCCGTCATCATCGGCTTCTTCGTCTTCGATTTCTACTCGCACGTTCGGCACGCGCACGAGCCGTCGCTGCGAGAGTCAGGCTTCTGGTCGCTCTTCTACATCGGCATCGCCGTGCTTTTCATGGTGCTGCTCGGCTTCGTGTGGGACTGGGAGCACGCGGGCGAGTTCATCGCCGGCTACACGACAGAGAAGGCCCTGTCGGTCGACAACCTGTTCGTCTTCCTGATCATCATGACGAGCTTCAAGGTGCCGAAGGAAGCGCAGCAGAAGGTGCTGCTCATCGGCATCGCGATCGCTCTCATCGTGCGCACCGGCTTCATCATCGCGGGCGCCGCGATCCTCGACGCCTGGGCCTGGGTGTTCTACATCTTCGCTGCCTGGATGTTCTACATGGGCGTCAAGCAGGCCATCGATTCGTTCAAGGACGACGAGCCCGAGATGCCGAAATGGGTCAATCTGGTTCGTCGCGTCGTCCACACGAGCGACACCTACAACAGCGACAAGTGGACGATCGTCGAGAACGGGCGCCGCGCGCTCACGCCCCTCGTGCTCGTCATCGTCGCCCTCGGCTTGACCGACGTACTGTTCGCACTGGACTCGATTCCCGCCATCTTCGGCATCACGCAAGAGCCGTACCTCGTCTTCATGGCCAACGCGTTCGCGCTGCTCGGCCTGCGACAGCTCTACTTCCTCATCGGCGGCCTGCTCGAGCGGCTCGTCTACCTCGACCTCGGCCTCGCGTTCATCCTGAGCTTCATCGGCGTCAAGCTGCTCTTCCACGCCCTGCACGAGAACGAGGTGCCGTTCATCAACGGCGGCGAGCCCATCGCGTGGATCCCCGAGATCCCGATCTGGTTCTCGCTCACATTCATCTTCGGCGTGCTCATCATCGCGACGATCGCGAGCCTCATCTACTCGAACCGGCAGAGCCGGCGCGAGAGTCCGGATGCCGTGGCCGGCCCGGGCGGCGGTGCGGAAGCGCTCGAGGACGGCGACAGCGCGCAGGCCTCGGTCGAGGCGGCGGACACGGCCGGGGTGACCGAGGCGAACGCGACGAACGAAGTGGCCGAGGTGGCTGACGCCGATCAGCCCGCTTCGCAGAGCTCATCTCCGTTCGGCGACTACCGCAACTCGTAGGGGCGGGGCCCCCTCGGGACGGGCCTCCAGCGCTCCGCGGCGACCAACACGCCGGTTAGCCGCGGAGTCGCGGGAGGCGCCGACACGAGGGGACCACCGACTGCCCGCCGTCCAGCAGGTCGGCGTCCCACGCGGTGTCATGAGTGACGACGCGGGCGGGGTCGTTCGAGCGCACGATCACGGTGCCCGGGTATCGGGCGACGATCCCGCGAAGGAGGCTCCGCCCGTCGGCGTCGAGCTCGTCGTCGATGCGGTCGAGCACCAGCAGCTCCGGGTCGTCGGCGATCGCGGCGGCGAGCTTGAGCCTCGCACGCGCATCCGTGTCGAGCGGTTCGCCTCCGCGTCGCAGCCTGGTACCCATTCCACTCGGAAGCGCGGCGACGTGCTCGGCGAGCCCGACTCGCCGCAGCAGCTCGGTGACCGACGCGTCCGTGTCTGGCGCTCGATATCGAGCTGCTCGCACGATGGTCCCCGGAGCGAAGCCGGCGCCGGTCGAGGCGACGCCGACGCGAGCGCGCCGCTCCCGTGGCGACAGGTCGGCGACGCGACGGCCGTCGAGCACCGCACCGCAGCATCCGGCGCGCGCTCGCCCGCCCTCGACGCCGCCACTGCCATTGCCAACGCCAACGCCCTGGCCGCCGACCGCGCCCCGGTTGTCATCCGGTGTCGCAGGATCTCCCATGAGCAGCGACAGGATGCGATCGGCACCGGCCGCGGATCCCGTCACCAGCACCCGCGCGCCAGGCCTCGCGCGGAACCCCGCGAGCGCGACGCGACCGCGTTCGTGTTCGCCGGGGCGTGGCGGGGCGGGCTCGACTCGGTTTCGGTCGGCCAGACCCGCGCGCTTCCCACGCGCATCCCGCGCACGCCACGCGTCCACCGCATCCAGCGAACCCCGTGCCTCGCGAACCTCCCGCGCCTCGACGCGTCTCGCGCGGGCCATGACCGGCGCGAGCACGACCGCGGCCGCCCGGTAGCTCTGCCGATACTCGCCGACCCGCCCCAGATCGGCGACCGGTGCCGAGAGGATTCCGACGAGCA
>JBQDJW010000499.1:0-3151 GCA_052086425.1 Pseudoclavibacter sp.
AGTCGCGATCGTGTGTCACGGCGGGTCTTCCGTGGCAGCGCCGTGGCACTGATCAAATGTGACGCAGATGGTCGCTCGCGACCGGCGCAAGCGACCATCTCCGTCACACAAGCCGCCCACGGCTCGACCCCAGCCCGCGGACCGCCGCTACAGGTCGCGCCCGCGCAACCGGGCGGGCCAGATGCCCGATTTGCCGGGGTTGAGGATTCCGTTCGGGTCGAGCGCGTCCTTGATCCGCTCATTGAAACGCCGCTGCGCGTTGTCATTGAACGAGTACGTTTCGCTGATCAGGTCGGACACGGCGTTGTGGCCGCGGTACTCGCCGTAGCCGTCGTTCGCGCCGGTCACGATCAGCTCCCGCGTCAGCTCGAGCGTTTCACGCTGTTGGTCGGCGTCGGTCGTGTCGTACAGCAGCAGGCCGATGTGGTGCATCTCGCGCAGCCCGATCACCCACTGGGCCGCGTAGTCCTTGCGGTACCGGTCGCTCGTCGCTTTGACCGCTTCGAACTGGCGGTACGCATCCGCCCCATCTGGTGCCGAGATCGGCGAGAACCCGAGGTGGCCGCCGTTCGGAATCCAGTCAAGCAGCGCCGCCTCGTCCGTCGTCGGAACGCCCGTGTTGATCTTGTGCCGGTCGTGCAGCGTGTGGGCGCCTCGGTCGTCGTCGGTCAGAGGACGGTCGTCGATCGTGGCGAACTTCGAGCCGGGGATCTGCAAGAACGCGTCGCGGATGATGCCCACGTACTGCTCGACGACGGGCGGCGGCCCGTAACAGGTCGCGTAGAAGTTCCAGTAGCCGAGACCGAGCTCGCGCTTCATGCGTTCGATCGCCTCGTCCGGCAGCGGCCCGTCGCCGTCGTACCAGTCGGCGCGCGTCGAGACCTGCGCCGCGTCGAGCACGATGTTGCGCAGCACTGCGACGTTCTGCAGCGGCGCCATGTTGATGCGCAGCGGGAACATCGTGTCGATGATCTGCGGCAGGTCGCTCGCGTTCTCGAACGTGATCTGGAACGTCAGTGCGTACGGCGGCGGCTGCATGAGCTGGATGCCCATGCGCGTGACGATGCCGAAGTTCGACTGCTCGTACATGTTGTCAGGCTCCTGGCCGGACCGGTCCGCGAACAGGGGCGCCGTGTTCGACCCGGGGATGCCACCGAGGCCGGTCCGGAGCAGGTCGCCGTCCGGCAGCACGACTTCGAGGCCGCTCTTGAACATCGACCGATTTCCGTAGGGGGTGTAGCCGACGCCGCGATCCATGGTGTTGCCGATGACGCTGCCCCACGCGAGATCGGGCGCGTCGATCATGAGGTGGTACCCGTGCTCGGCGATGTGCTCTGCGAGCGCCGTGAAGGTCACGCCCGGTTCGACGATCGCGTACCCGTATTTCTCGCTCACCTCGAGGATGCGGTTCATGCGCGTACCGAGGTGCAACACGACCGAGCCGCCCGTTCTCGGCGAGGCACCGCCGTAGCCGAGGTTCTTGCCCGTCGAGACGGCGTGCAGCGGGATCAGGTATCTGTTCGCGATCTTCACGATCTCGCGCACCTGCTCGGTCGAGTCCGGGAAGAGCACGGCCGACGGCGTGAACCGATCGGTGTCGGTCACCGGGAACTCGTCGCGGTACGGCGCGATCTCGTCGGCCGTCGCCCCGACCCACTCTGCGCCGACCACGGTGCGGAATTCGTCGAGGGCGGCATCGAAGTCGGCCTCGTTGACGTCGGGCGGCAGCACGCGCCCGTTCGGTTCGCTTGTCATGGTGAACACTCCTTCGTGTTGTCGGATGCGGTTGGTGATGTTCGTCGTGTGCGCCGGGGCCCTGAGCGCGTCGAAACGACCGGCCCTTCGACGAGCTCAGGGGACCCTGCCAGCTCAGGGGTCCCCAGCAGACGCATGGGTCCTTCGCGTCAGAAGACGATGACCGGCTTGACCGTTCTGCCCTCGTGCATGTCTCGCACGGCGTCGTTGATCGCGTCGAGGGGATACGTGCCGATGAGTCGATCGAGCGGCAGGCGGCCGTCGGCGACGAGGCCAACGAGCTGCGGCACGAGCAACTCCGGGTCGCTGTCGCCCATCGTGATGCCCGTGAGCGTCTTGCCGGTCAGGATGCCCTGGATATCGACGGGGATCTCGGTTCCCGGTGGCGGTGCACCGCAGACGCCGACGACCCCGTTCGTCGCCAGCGCGTCGAGCGCGGTACGCGCGACGCCCGGGTTCCCCGTCGTGTCGAAGGCCCGGTCGACGCCTCCGCCCGTGAGCTCGATGAGCTGCCCGGCGACATCGTCGGACCTTCCGTCGACGACGTGCGTCGCACCGAGTTCCCTCGCGAGCTCGAGCCGCTCCGGCACGATGTCGATCGCGACGAGCGTGCGCACGCCGCGCAGGGCCGCCGCGACGATGCCGGACAACCCGACTGCGCCACTGCCGAAAACGGCGACGCGCTGCTCGGGCTGAACGTCGAGCACGTTCCACATCGACCCGAATCCGGTCTGCACGCCGCAGCCGAGCGGGGCGCGCAGCTCCGGCGGCAGGTCCCCGACGACGCGGACGACGCTGCGACGGTCGGCGATGGCGTACTGCGCGAACGACGACTGCCCGAAGAAGTGCGAGCCCAGGTCGGCCCCGCCCTCGTGCAGGCCGCTCGTGCCATCGGAGCGCGCCCCGTCGAAGATGTTGCGGGGCAGCCAGGTCGCGCAGTACGCCGGGTGACCGCCGAGACACGTGGCGCAGTCGCCGCACGACGTGAAGCTCAGCACGACCCGATCGCCGACCGCGAGGTCTGCGATGCCCGAGCCGACCTGCTCGATCACGCCGGTGCCCTCGTGCCCGAGAACGCCGGGCGTCGGGAACGGAATGCCGCCGAACAGCACACCGAGGTCGGTGTGGCAAAGGCCTGCGGCCTCGATGCGCACGAGCACCTCGTCGTCGCGCGGCTCGTCGACCTCGATCTCGGAGATCGCGAACGACCCCGATTCGCGCATGACCGCGGCGCGAGCCGCGCGGCTCACGAGCCGCTCCCGTCGCTCCCCGCGGCCGCGGGGGCCGGCGCGATCGCGATGGTGACCGACTTCACGCGCGTGTACGACTCGAGCGCCTCGGCACCGTTCTCCCTGCCCCAGCCAGACGCTTTCACACCGCCGAACGGCACCGCCGC
>JBQDJW010000500.1:0-3148 GCA_052086425.1 Pseudoclavibacter sp.
CTGCGGCCGAGCTCGGAGCTGAACCATGCCTGCAACTCCGGAAGCCCGGCCGCCGGTGACCTGGTCAATCCATGCTCGCTCCTGGATGCTCGAGTCAGGGCCGCGCGAACGAGACGCTCGGGCAGCAGCTCCTTCGCCGGGTATCCCGAGTGCAGTGCGATCACGTCGTTCGTCGCCCGGCGCATTGCGGCCATCGCGGTCGGCAGCCGTCGTTGCGGCGAGCCGAGTGCGGCGGTCTGCCAGCCGTAGTCGTGGGGACGCGCTGGTTGGAGATTGCGCACGAACGTGCCGACGCCGGGTCTCGACTCGATCGTGCCCTGAACAATCAGCGTGCGCAGGGCCTTTTGCACCGTCACTGGGCTGGCCTCGAACCGCGCGACGAGCGACCGGGTCGACGGCAACTGCGCGCCCGCCGGCGCCGTGGCTACCCAGGTGCGGAGAGCCGACACGATTCGGTCACTGCTACTGTTGGACATGAATAGAGACGATACCGCTACTCTTCAGTCGACGCGTCCGCTACACACGTCGCACGCGGGTCTCTGGTGGGGGCTCCTCGGGGTCGCCGCGTTCTCGTTCACCGTGCCGTTCACGCGCCTGACCGTCGAGAACGGGCACATGTCGGCAGTATTCGTGGGTTCGGGGCGCGCCGTCATCGCCGCACTCCTGGCGGCGACCGCGCTGGCTCTCACGCGCCAGAAACGTCCGCGGGGACGGCAGTGGGTGCAGGTCGCCGTCGTCGCCGGCGGCGCGGTCGTCGGGTTCCCCCTGCTGACGTCGTTCGCGCTCACGAACGCGCCGGCGAATCATGCGGCCGTCGTGATCGCGCTGCTGCCGGCCGCAACCGCCGTGATCGCGGTCCTGCGCACGGGGGAGCGGCCGGCACGATCGTTCTGGATCGCCGCTGCCGTCGGCGTCGTCGCAGCCGTGACGTTCGCGGCGGTTCAAAGCGGCGGCCTCGTTGCGCTGCATTGGTCTGACCTGCTGCTCTTTGCCGCGGTGTTCGCGTGCGGGGCAGCGTACGCCGAGGGCGGGCTCCTGTCGCGGACGCTCGGATCGTGGCAAACCATCTCCTGGGGGCTCGTCGCAGCGTCCCCATTCTCCATCGCGCTGACCGGCATTGCAGTGGTGCAGCATCCGCCGACCGGCACTCCCGTGGAATGGGGCGCCTTCGCCTATCTCTCGGTCGTGAGCATGTTCCTCGGGTTCTTCGCGTGGTACCGGGGCCTGGCGATCGGCCCCATGGCGCAGGTGAGTCAGGTGCAGCTCATTCAGCCGGTCATGAGCATCCTGTGGGCCGCCATGCTGCTCGGCGAGGTCATCGGCTGGCAGACGTTCCTCGGCGGCGTCGCAGTGATGGGATGCGCCTTGATCGCGGTGCGCGTTCGCAATCGGCGGGCGTGAAGCGCGGTCAGAGGTCGAGTCACGTCGAAGGCGGAGCTGTTCTCGCGCTCGCGTCGCCCACCGCGGCATCAAGTGCGGGTGCGAGAGGCATGAGTGCGGCGCGCATGCGGTCGGCGAGCGGCCCGGATGGGACGACGAATCCAGTAATTGAGACGGAATCGTCGACGGGCCGCAACCAATCCTGAAGCGCGATGCGTGCGGCCGCGCCGATGGCGGCGGCGAGCACGCGCGCGGTGAGCGGGTCGACTGTGCCAGCGCGTTCGATGAACGCGTCGGAGACGGCCCGCTCGCTCATCGCGACGCTGTCGGCATACGACGATCTGAGGGCGGCGTTCGTGGTGACCATCATGAGCGTTTCGCGGGCGCGCTCGTCGGGAGTCGCGTACTGCTCGACGACGGCCTTGATGACGACCTCGGAGAGCGGGGCGTTGTCTCGCGGCCCGGCGAGGATCGCCGCGACGATGTGCTCCTCGCGCTCTGCATTGATCGCCGCGACGATCGCCTGTTCTTTGCTCGAGAAGTAATTGTTGTATGTCCTCAGTGAGACGCCGGCGGCGTCGGCGATCTCGTCGACCCGAACGTTCTCCGGTCCTCGGTCGAGGGCGAGCCGAAGTGCCGCGGTGCGCAGCGCGTCGCGCGTTGCCCGCTTCTTCCGCTCTCGCAATCCCGTGCTCTGCGTCGTCACGCCGTCAGTCTTGCACTCCACATGCGCGTACGCAAAATTGCGTGCACGCATATTTGTGCGTAGTGTCGCCGCATCGACCCACGATTGAAGGGACACGCATGATGCGAGGCAAAGGCATGACCTACGACACCGGGTTCATGCGCAATGGCGGAAACTCCGTCGAGCACTTCGACCCTGTGCGAGTTGAACGCGAGCTGGCGATCATTCGCGACGATCTGCACTGCACTGCCGTCCACGTCACCGGAGGTGATCCCGAACGGCTGGAGGTGGCGGCTCGGTTCGCGGCCGAGCTTGGCCTCGAAGTCTGGTTCTCGCCGTATCCGCTCGAGCTGAATTCCGACGCGATTCTCGCCCTCTTCGTCGACTGTGCGGAGCGCGCAGAGCGACTTCGCGCCGAGGGGTTCGAAGTGGTCTTCGTCGCAGGCGTCGAGCTCAGCATCATGAACCGGGGATTTATCGAGGGTCGCACGGTCAGCGAACGGCTCGGTCGCTTGCTGGCCGACCCGGACGCGAGGGCAGGGAGAATCGCCGAACTGAGTCGAAAACTCAATGCCTTCCTTACCGACGCGGCTATGCGCATCCGGCAGCGCTTTCATGGGTGTGTGACCTACGCGGCCATCCAGTTCGAAGCGGTCGACTGGGAATTGTTCGACATCGTGACCGTCGAGCTCATCCGATCCGCGGCCGTCGCCGACATCTTCCGAGCCGGCGTGCGGTCTCTCGTCGCGCAGCCCAAGCCCGTCGCCATCACGGGGTTCGGCACGGCGACGTGGCGCGGCGCGGCCGACATGGCTCCCCGCAGCATGGAGATCGTCGAGGAGGACCCGGCGTCCGGTGCGCCGGTGCGGCTGAACGCCGCGTACGTGCGCGATGAGGAGGGGCAGGCCGCCTACCTCCGCGAGTTGCTGGAGATATTCGACGAGGAAGGGGTCGACAGCGCATTCGTCTTTCTCTTCGCCCTCGACAATATGCCGCATCGTGACGGCGGCGATCCCCAGAACGACCTCGACCTCGCGAGTCTGAGCATCGTCAAGGTGCTCGAGGGTCGCCGGGGCAGCACCT
>JBQDJW010000501.1:0-3146 GCA_052086425.1 Pseudoclavibacter sp.
GTGCCCGACGCACGTGCCGCCGCGACGGAACGCGAACTTCGGCAGGCCCCTGCACACGATGAGGCCGTCATGCACCTCGATACGTCCGACCGAGAGCGGAACACCGATCGCCAGGCCGACGAGCGTCGCCGCGTATGCACCGAGGCGCGAGATCGGCGAGTCGAGAAAGATGCGTTCCAGCGCGGCGCGCATGTCGCGGATCAGGCGTTCCCGTCCGTGAGCTGCTGATACGGGTTGGATCCGCCGCCCGACTTCAGCGCGGCGAGACGAAGTTCAACCTCCGAGAGCTGGCCGATGTCCTCGAGCTCGGCGAACTGGTTGTCGAGGCTCGACGCGGCGAGCTCCTGCTGTCCGATGGCGAGGGCCTCTTGGCGGCGCACCTTTTCCTCGAAACGGCCGATCTCGCTCGTCGGGTCCATGACGTTGATCGAGCCGAGGGCCTCGTTGACCTGCACCTGGGCGGCCGCCGTCTTCGCGCGTGCAGCGAGCTCGTTCCGCTTCTGCGTCAGCTGCCCCAGCTTCTCGCGCATGCCGTTGACGCCGTCCTTGAGGCGGGCCACGACCTCTGTCTGCGATTGGATCTGCGGCTCGGCTGCCTTCGCCTCGCCCTCCGACGTGATCTGACGGCCGAGCGCGACCTTTGCGAGTTCGTCGAAGCGCATCGCCTCGGCCTCGTTGCCCTGCTGTCGGAACTCATCAGCGCGGCGGCTCGCGACGAGCGCCTTACGGCCCCACTCGGCCGCGGCCTCGACGTCTTCCCTGTGGTCGCCCTCGAGCATCCGCAGGTTGCCGATCGTCTGCGCCGTCGCGGCCTCCGCCTCCGTGATGTTCGAAGTGAAGTCGCGGATCAACTGGTCGATCATCTTCTCCGGGTCCTCGGCCTGATCGATGAGCGCGTTGATGTTTGCGCGCACGAGCTGGCTGATGCGTCCGAAGATCGACTGCTTGTTTGACATGTTCCCGTTCCTTTGTCGTTGGTCGGTGCGGCGATCGGTGTCGATGTGCTGGAGTGCGGAGGTGGTGCGGTGTCGGGGATCGAATCTCGGAATAGTGCGAGGCGCTGCGCGGGGCGGCGCGGCCCTGTGAGGCGCGGTGTCGCTAGCGGCGCCCGCCGCCGCCCCTGAAGCCGCCGGACGCGCGGAAACCTCCGCCGGACCGGAAGCCACCGCCCCCGCCGCGCCGGCTGCTGCCGCCGAAGCCGCCTGAACCGCCGAAGCCCCCAGAACCGAAGCCCCCAGAACCGAAGCCCCCAGAACCGCCGCCCCAGCCGCTGCCTCGGCCGCCGCGACCCCCGCCGCCCGAGAGCAGTCCGCCGATGATGCCGCCGATGACGGCGTCGCCCATCGATGAGCCGCTTCCGTACGAGCGGCCCCGGCCGTAGCTCCGGCCATACCCCGAGCCGGACGCGTGTTCGTACGGCCCGTTCGACGACGTTCCGGTGAATCCGCCGTACGACGGGTCGGTGAACTGCTGTCGTTGGCGCTCGACTTCGCTCGAGGCGAGTTGCGTGCCGTTCGTTCCGAGCGAGATGGCCTCGTTCGCCCGCTCGAGCGACGCATCCGGATCACTCACCGAGAGGTGGTTCGCCTGCGCAAGGGCCGACTCGGCCTGCGTGAGTCGCGCCCGCGGCGTCGCGCTCACGACCCCTCGGTGGGTGCGGATGTAGTCGTCGAGTGAGCGCACCTGCGCGGTGGCTTGGGCGAGTGCCCGCTCGAGTCTGCGGCGGACGACGTCGAGGCGCGTGTGCTCGTCGGTCGTGGCCTTCAGCGCGCCGTCGAGGCCGGCGCCGGCCTCGCGAAGCCGCTGCAGCGTGGCGAGCGGGTGGCGCGGGTTCGCGCCCTCTCGTTCTGCGGTCTCGGCCACTCGCATTGCCGCGCCGATGGTCGAGGCGTTCTTCGCATCCATTGCATCGCCGACGTCGAGGAGCTGCAGACGGTTCGCGTCGGCACGCAGGTCTTCGATTTCGGCGCGGATGTTCGCGGCCGCGTTTTCGAGATCGTCGCGCGTGCGATCGATCCCGTCGAGGACGTCACCCGCCTGGTCGAGAGCCTCTTGCGCGTCGCCGATGTCGACGGCGGCCTGGCCGGACTTGCCGGCCCGAAGCAGTTCGCCAGCCTCCTGAGCCTCGCCGACCGCGAGTTGCACGAGGGCGTCGGCCTGCTCGATCGCGTCGTCGACCGTCGTCAGCGCCTGGGCGTCGTAGGAGGCGCTCAGCGCATCGAGCGCGATGCCGGATGCGTCGAGGCGCGCCTTCAACGTTTCGGCACGCGTCGTCACGTCCTCGAGCAGCTTCGGCGCGTCGCGCTCCATCGCGCGCAGTTCCTCGAAGCGTTCTGCGTGCGACGAGAGCAGCTCGCTCGACTGCTCGGTCAGCGTCATGATCTGGTTGCTCCAGCCGACGCGGTCGTCGTCGGCGTCGGGAACGTGATCGAGCAGCTTGCCCTGCAGCTCGAACGCCTTCCGAAGTCGCTGCGTCGCGGCCGAGATCGCCTCGCGGAACGGCGCGGCCGCGTCTGCGCCGAACTCCGCCTCGGCGAACGCGGCGTCCTGCGACGCCGTCTTGATCTGGTCATCGGCCTGCACGAGTGCGACCGAGGCCTCCTGGATGACCTGTTCGACCGACTTGCTGCGCTTTTCGGCGGCTTCTTTCTCACGCCGCCGAGACCGAACGGCTCGCACGGCGAAGAAGACGACGAGTCCCGCGGCGAGCACCAGGATGACGACGAGCACCACGAGCATGCCGCGCTCGCCGCCGGTGTTCACGGGTGCGCCTGAACCGGCCTCGTCCGACCCGCCGGTGCCGCCGTCGCCCCCGAGCGTCGTCCGCAACCCATCCGCCGTCGCGACCGCCGCGCCCTCGAGGTCGCCGTCGTCGAGCCGAGGAATGAGGTCGCGGCCCTGTATCTCGTCGATCTGCTCGTTCGTGAGGTCGAGGTCGCGCGCGACGTTGAGGCCCGCCTCCTCGGACGTCAGCCCGACGTAGAGCACGATGTCGGTCGACACGAGTTGGTTGCGCTCGGCGAATTCGGTGGCCCACTCGAAGCCGTCGGAGGGGTTCGCGAAGGTGTCGACGACGCCGTGGTACATCGTCACCCCGTCCTCGGCCCGCAGTGCGTCGACTGCGTCCTCGATGCGGAAGATGCCGT